>DASZKL010000137.1:0-1707 GCA_035947015.1 Rubrobacteraceae bacterium | reverse complement strand
CCGGGTGCCACGGTGTTCGCGCGGAGCCCGTACTGGACGACTTCCTGGGCGAGCCCCTTGGTGAAGGTTACTATGGCCCCTTTGGTAGCGGAGTAGGGCAGGAGGGTTGGCGAGGGCTGATACGCCTGGATGGAGGCCACGTTGATTATCGAGCCGCCCTCCGGCATGTGCGGGATCGCCGCCTTGCACAACCAGAACATGGAGTAGATGTTGGTCTTGAACGTGCGGTCGAGCAGCTCGGGCGAGATGTCGGCTATCCCGTCCACCGTCATCTGGTGGGCGGCGTTGTTCACCAGAACGTCTATCTTCCCGAACTCCTCGGCGGCCCTCTCGATGATCCTCTGGCACTGGGCATCTTCGGCGATGTCCCCTGGCATCTTCACGGCCCTCTTGCCTGACTCTTCCACGACCCGCGCCGTCTCATCGGCGTCGGGCTCCTCTTCGGAGAGGTAAGAGATCAGGACGTCGGCGCCCTCGCGGGCGAAGGCTAGAGCGACGGCGCGCCCGATGCCGGAGTCCCCGCCGGTGATAATCGCCGCCTTGCCTTCGAGTCTGCCCAGGCCCTGGTAGGTCGCGTATCCGTAGTCCGGCTCTGGCTGCATCTCCTGCTCGAGGCCGGGATGCTGGTCACGCTGATCCTGCTCCGGGTACTCCGGCTGCGGGTACTGCTGGGTAGGGTCCTGTTGCCTGTGCTGGTCTTCGGCCATGTTGCTACCTCTCCGTTTTCGTCGAGTGTTCCGGATGATTGCCTGAACAGACCTTTGCCCGTTCGGTGGGCTCCTCAAACAGGTTTAGATCCACGGAGGTGCGGGGCATATCTGCGGAGGAGCGGCCGACGATTCACGGTCCGACACGCCAGAAAGAGGAGAGCATGAGCGAAGGCAAACCGCCCGAGGGCATCTTCGAGGGCTACGACGGCGGGGAAGAGTCACTGCCTTCCTACGCAGCTCTGGCGGGGCTCTTCAACCTGATCCTCGCCGTCTTTCTCCTGATCGCCAGACGGGCCGGGCGGCCGATACCCGAGCGGATAGAGACCAGGGACATAGCGTTGCTCGGGGTGGCGACCCACAAGGTGAGCCTGCTGCTGGCGCGGGATGCGATCACCAGCCCCCTGCGCGCTCCGTTCACCGAGCTACAGCAGAAACAGAGCCCCAAGAGCATCGACGAGAAGCCCAGGGGAGAGGGTCTGAGGAGATCTCTGGGCGAGCTCCTGACCTGCCACTTCTGCGTCGGCCAGTGGGTCGCATCATTCTTCACCTACGGTCTGGTCTTCGCCCCGGCCGTTACGCGTCTGGTGGCCAGCATCTTCGCCATCGTCGCCCTCTCCGACCACCTCCACCAGAGCTACAAGGCCCTGATGAAGAGAGCCTGATAGCGGGCTGAGAAAAATTAGGGGTTTGCTGCTAATCGGCGTGGTGTATCAATAATCGTCAACACCGCTATGAGGCCGCGCTTACCGACCGGTCCGGTTTCGGGCCTTCGGCGATGGGGGTATGGATGGCGAGCTTGCCGTAGCGGAGGCGCACCCAGAGTGCTATGAGGAGCGAGCCCAGGATCATCGCTGCGGGACCGAGCAGCCCGGCCTCGGGTCCGAAGGGACCGCCGGTCCAGAGCCCGGGACCGCCCCCCTCGGTACTCAAGAAGGTCGCGCCTACGGGCTCGAGGCCGCTCACCGCCGCGAAGTCGAAGACGTTGCCCTGGAAGAAG
>DASZKL010000136.1:0-4305 GCA_035947015.1 Rubrobacteraceae bacterium | reverse complement strand
GCAGGCCACCGATAAGGTAGGGAAGGGCGACCGCTATGTAGCCCGCCTCGTCGCCGAGTCCGGCACCCCCGCGATCTCCTGCATAAACAAGGTGGACCTCCTAAGCACCCGCGAGCAGGTGCTGCCGATTCTGGAAGCAGTCTCCGAACTGGGCGATTGGCGAGAGGTCTTCACGATAAGCGCGACGAACGGCCTGAACGTCGAGCCGTTGGTGGAGTCGGTGATCGAGCTCCTCCCACCCGGCCCTCGCTTTTTCCCGGAGGGGATGGTCACGGATTATCCCGAATCCCTAGTCCTCGCAGAGTACGTGCGGGAGAAGGCGCTGGGGGTCCTGCGGGACGAGGTGCCGCACACGGTGGCGGTCGAGATCGAAGAGGTCGAGCGCAAGGATAACCTCACCGTCGTGTACTCCACCATCCACGTCGAGCGCGCCACCCAGCGCATGATCGTGCTCGGCAAAGGCGGCAAGACCATCAAACAGATCGGCACCGAGGCTCGCCGCGACGTCGAACGCTTGCTCGGCACCCGTATCTACCTCGATCTGAAGGTTAAGGTGAGTCCCGGGTGGAGGAGCGACCGTAAGTTCCTGGAGCGGCTGGGTTTATAATATCGGGCATCGTGGAGCTGAGCAGGGAGCCAGGGTCGTGGCAATGAGGGTGCGAGAGTTCGCGAAGACGGTGGATCACACCCTCCTGGCGCCCGATGCCAAAGAGCAGGACATCGTACGGCTGTGCGAGGAGGCGGCCCGGTACCACTTCGCCGCGGTGTGCGTGCCGCCATGCTACGTGCGGCGCGCGGCGAAGGAACTGAGTGGGGCCGACGTGAAGATCGCGACGGTGGTCTCGTTTCCCTTCGGGGCCGACGCCGCGGCGGTCAAGGCCGCGGCTGTCAGGGAAGCCATCATCGGTGGCGCTTCGGAGCTGGACGTCGTCATGAACATCTCGAAGTTCCTCTCGGGGGACTTCAACTACGTCGCCGACGAGCTGGCCAGCGTAAACCAGGAGATCGGTGTCGTCGCCATGAACAACGGCCTGAACGACGTGGTGATGAAGGTCATCATCGAGACGGCGTACCTCTCTGACAAGATGAAGCGGTTGGCCACCCAGATCGTGGCCGCCAGCGGCGCGGACTTCGTCAAGACCTCGACCGGCTTCGGTCCCTCGGGCGCCACGCCCGAGGACGTAGCCCTCCTCAGGGAAGAGGCGCCGGAGGGGCTCGCAGTCAAAGCCTCTGGGGGAATACGCACGCTTGAGGACGCACTCGACATCTTGAACGCCGGGGCCTCACGGCTCGGCATGAGCTCCAGCGTCGCCGTGATGGAGGAAGCCGAGAATGGCGGTCTACAGGAATAAAGGGATAGTCCTGCGCTCGATTCGCTACGGCGAAGCGGACCGCATCCTCGACCTCTACACCCAGGATGCCGGGCTCGTCTCCGCCATCGCGAAGGGTATCCGGCGCACGAAATCTCGGTTCGGCGCGCGCCTCGAACCGTTCTCCTGCGTGGACTTCGTCGCCTACCACGGCCGCACGCTCGACACCATCACCCAGGCCGAGGTCCTGCGGAGCTTCCGCGCCGTCCGTGAAGACCTCGCCCGCTTCGAGGCCGCCGCCGGCATGGTCAGGAGCGTGCGCGCCCTCTCGGGCGGCGACGAGGCCGACCGTCGCGTCTTCAACCTCCTATATAACGGCCTGGTCGCGCTGGAGTCATGCGAGAGTGGCTTCGAAGCCGTCGAGGCATCCTTCGGCCTCAAACTCTCGATCCTTGCCGGCTACGCTCCACAGCTCGACGCCTGCCTGAGCTGCGGGGTAGAGACCGACAAAGACTCAAACCATTATTTCGCTCCCAACCTCGGCGGCGTGCTCTGCTCGGACTGCCGGTCGGCGGCAGGCGACTCCTTTCCTTTGCCCCCAGCGACGCTTGAACGGCTCAGGGCGCTGATCGAACACCCTATCCGCGAAGCCCCCGCAGACGGCGACACCGGAGAAGGGGTCCTCCGGGCGGTCCGTTCCCACGTCCTCGCTCACGCCCCCGGAAACATCATGCCCGGCGCCCGCATCACCGACGCAAGACGACCCGCATGAAACCCCCGGATCCCGGCTACGGTGGGTCGAATCCCGCAGCCTGGGCCTGCGAGCGTAGCGCCGGACGCGTGCGACCCGAGCCCCCCGACGGGGTTCGCAACGAGTTCCAGCGAGACCGGGACCGTATCATCCACGCCAAGGCCTTTCGCCGCCTCATGCACAAGACCCAGGTCTTCATCTCTCCCGACGGCGACCATTTCCGTACCCGCCTGACCCACACCCTGGAGATGATGCAAGTAGCACGCACGATCGCCAGGTCCCTCGGTCTCAACGAAGACCTGGCCGAGGCCATAGCCCTCGGCCACGACCTAGGACATACCCCCTTCGGACATACCGGCGAGGAAGCCCTAGCCCTCGTCCTCGCCGACTACGGGCGAACCTTCCGCCACAACGAACACTCCCTCCGCGTGGTGGACAAGCTGGAGAGAGACGGAGAAGGATTAAACCTTACGTTAGAGGTTAGGGACGGGATACGTAACCATACTGGTGAGGGTCATCCTTCGACGCGGGAGGGTGAGATCGTGCGCGTCGCCGACCGCATAGCTTACGTGAACCACGACGTCGACGACGCTCTGCGCGCAGGGCTTATCTCCTGGGAAGAACTCCCCGAGAAACCGCTGGTGGTTCTCGGCGAGAGGATGAGCGTCAGGATAGATACCCTGGTGCGGGACATGATCTTTAACTCTAATAAAAAGGCTGAGATATCCCTCTCTGATGAGGTACATGAGGCTCTCATGGAGCTGAGGGCCTGGCTCTTTGCGCACGTCTACAACAATCCGCTATCTCGGGAGAACCGGAAGGCTGCCGGCGTCGTGGCCGCACTCTTCGAGTACTTTCTCGAGCATCCGGATGAGCGTGCGAAGAGTGATCCGGATCCTATCTGCGAGACCGTGGACTTCGTAGCTGGCATGACGGACCGGTACGCTCTGGCGACGTACAGGCGGCTCTTTCTGCCGCGGGGTGAGATCTTCGCCTGACTACCCGGTGTTCAGCATACCGGAGGAGATCCCGGAGATGGTGAGGAGCAGGGTATTCAGCATGGTCTGGTGTCCGGGTGAGTCTTCGGGGAGGGCGCGGAGCCGGCGCAGGAGGCTCACCTGGATGTAGGAGAGGGGATCCACGTACGGGTTACGGAGGCGAATGGATCGCTGCAGCACGGGGCTATCGTCGAGCAGGTTCTCGTTCCTGGTTATCTTGAGTAGCGCCTCGACGCAGGAAGCGTGTTCCTCGGAGATCCGTCTCCACAAACGGTCTCGGTTCTCCGGGTCTGTGACCAGTGAGGTGTAGGTCTCGGCGATCCGGATGTCGCTCTTGGCGAGGGTCATTTGCACGAAGTCCACAAGGGTCCGGAAGAACGGCCAACGCTCGTACATCTCACGCAGCACATTCAACCCGTCGTCGCTTCTCGCGTAGGCGCCGAGCGCCGACCCCGCCCCGTACCAGGACGGCAGCAACAAGCGGTTCTGAGTCCACGCGAAGACCCACGGGATCGCTCGCAGGCTCTGGACGGCGGGGTCCTGTAGGCGGCGGGCAGGCCTGCTCCCCATGTTGAGCATGCTCAGTTCCCTGATGGGGGACGCCTCGGAGAAGAAAGGGAGGAATCCTTCGTCTTCGTAGACCAGTGCGCGGTACGAACCCCTGGCGATCGCGGAGAGATCTTCCATAGCCTCGACCCATCGGGGGTCGGGTTCTACGGGGTTATTGTCGGCACTCGCTTCGAGGACCGCGGCGAGTACGGTATCGAGGTTGCGGCGTGCCAGGCCTCGCATGCTGTACTTGAACGAGACGACCTCGCCCTGCTCGGTGATCCGTATCCTGCCGTCGAGGGTGCCAGGGGGCTGCGACATGATTGCCTGGTAGCTCGGGCCGCCACCCCGTCCGGCACTGCCGCCGCGACCGTGGAAGAGCCGCAGCCGCACGCCGTGGTCCCGGGCTACGGAGGAGAGTAGACCCTGTGCGTTGTAGAGCGTCCAGTTGCTCGTCACGTAGCCCGCGTCCTTGCCGGAATCGCTGTAGCCGAGCATGATCTCTTGCAGGTCCCCACTCCGCGAGAGCGACGAGCGGTAGAAGCGGTCTTCCAGCAGGCGACGCAGCACGTCGGGGGCCCGCTCGAGGTCTTCTATGCTCTCGAAGAGCGGCGTGACCCTGAGTCGATTCGCCGTGCACTGGCAGCGCTCGTCAACCTCAAGCAACCCGGCCTCGCGCGCGAGGAGCTGCACGCAG
>DASZKL010000135.1:0-1913 GCA_035947015.1 Rubrobacteraceae bacterium | reverse complement strand
TGGACGTGCACCACGTTCTCGTCCTCGAAGCACCGGACCACGTGCGCCACGGCGTCGCACTCCCTTATGTGCGCGAGGAACTGGTTCCCCAGACCCTCGCCCCTGCTCGCGCCTCGCACGAGCCCTGCGATGTCCACGAAGTCCACCGTCGTCGGAATGACCTTCTTGCTACCCACCGCCTCCGCCAAAGCGCCAAGGCGTTCGTCCTGCACGACAGCCACACCCAGGTTCGGGTCGATTGTAGTGAACGGGTAGTTCTGGGCCTCCGCCCCCGCCCGCGTCAAGCTGTTGAACACGGTGGACTTGCCCACGTTCGGCAGCCCCACGATCCCGACCTTCATGGGTTTTATTGTATCAAGTGGTAGCAAATTGAGGGTCGCTGGCTGTCCTGCGAATTCGTGGGTGTAAGGTAGAATCGGTTACGAGAACGAGCCTCGCAAGATGATGGAGAGGTAAGCTTGGACAGGCAGTTGCAGATACAGTTTCTGCTGGATCACTACCAGAGACCCAGACACCGCGGCGCGCTGGAGGACGCCGACGTGCAGATACCGGGTGGCAACCCGGGCTGTGGGGACGTGGTGACGGTCTACCTCAAGGGGTCCGGGGACCACGAGCACATAGAGGACGTCTCCTACGAGGGCGAAGGTTGCACCATCAGCATGGCTGCGACGAGCATGTTGCTCGAGCAGGTTCACGAGGAGGACCTGACGATGGAGCAGGTTCTCGAGATGGATTACAACGAGATGATAGACAAGCTCGGACGCCAGATCGTGGCCTCCCGCCCCAAGTGCGCCACACTGGGCCTCGGCACCTTGAAGGCCGCAATCCGGCGCTACCAGCAAGACAGGCACCTCGAGAGAGCAGGCGTGTCGCGCCATGCCGATGATGGCGACTTCGTCTTCGGCGAAGGTGCCGCCGAAGCGGCGAAGAAGTAGAGCGCAGCTCCCCCAACCTTTCGTTGCAGGAGTAACGGGGTCATGAAGATTATCGGCGCGGATCACACGAACTGGCAGGTGCGAGACCTCGAGGCCTCGCTCCGCTTCTACCGGGACGTGCTCGGGCTCACGCCTTTCGGGCTCGAGGAGCACCGTCGAGGGGAGCGTCCGCTCGTATCGCTGAGGGTGACGGAAGGGTTCATCCTGCACCTCATTCCCACTACGGAAGACTTCGACCTTGGCACCGGCTACGACCACCTGGCGCTCGTCGTCGAGGGCGCGCAGAGGGACGAGGTCGCGGAGTACCTGGAGAGCAGAGGCGTCGAGATCGAGAAGACCTTCGATAGCATAACGGGAGCCCGGGGCGATGGCCCGGCCCTGTACATCCGCGACCCGGACGGCTACCGCATAGAGCTGAAGTTTTATTAGAGCTCGTCAGCACGCTCCAGCCTTCGGCTTCCGCTTGTCAGCACGTCGCCCTGCGGGCGACTTCTCAGCTGGTCAGCTAGGAAGGTTCGGTTCGTTGCTCCCTCCCGTCAAGCGTTATCGGGTAAGAACCGAGCGAAAGTGCAAGCTGAAATGCTGACAAGCGAGGACCTTTAGGTCCGAAGCGTGCTGAAAGCGAAGCCCTAAAAGGGCTGAGCGTGCTGAGAAGCGAAGGCGAAGCCGAAGCGTGCTAGCAGGCTTCACTCCTTGCGCAAGGTCCAGGCACCGGCCGCGGTGGAAGCCAGGACCAGCACCACCGCCTGGAAGACCGCCGCCAGAAGCAGGCTCAGAAGGAAGAACTGCCAGGCTTCATCTGGGGAGACCTTCATCCCGATCATATCCGAGAGAGTCGCGGCGAGCCGGGACGACCCTATCCTCCGCGCCGCCAACAACGCCCCGGTGGAGGCCCCGATCACGAACGCCGGCGCGGCCACCGCCCCGCCTACGAGCCCCGAGAGCGCACCGGTCCGCCGCTCCGCGTCGGCCTCGGCG
>DASZKL010000134.1:0-6007 GCA_035947015.1 Rubrobacteraceae bacterium | reverse complement strand
TCCGGGCGCGACCCATGCGGAAGGGGCGACCTCAGGGAACGCGTCGCCGTGAGGTAGCAGGTTTGCGCTCATCCCCTACACCTCCACCAGGACGGCGTCGCCCTGGCCGCCGCCGGAGCAGAGCGCCGCGAGACCTCTGCCCCCGCCCCTGCGCCTCAGGCCGTAGAGGAGCGTCATCAGGATGCGCGCGCCGGAGGCTCCGATCGGGTGTCCCAGAGCCAGAGCCCCGCCGCTGGTGTTCACGATCTCGGGGTCCACGCCCAGGATCTCCGTCGAGTGGATGGCGACCGCCGCGAACGCCTCGTTTATCTCGACGAGGTCGAGGTCGTCGGCGCTCCACCCGGCCTTCTCGAGCGCGAGCCTCCCGGCGTTACCTGGCACGGTAAGCAGGTTAGGCGGGTCCTCTGCGACCTTGGCGTGGGCGACGACGGTCCCCAGAGGCTCGAGGTCGCGCCTCTCCGCGTAGCTCTCGCTCGCGAGCACGAGGGCACCAGCCCCGTCGGTGACTCCAGGGGCGTTGCCTGCGGTAACCGTGCCGCCCTCGTCGAGGGGTCTCAGGGCTGCGAGCTTCTCGAGAGATGTGTCGCGGCGGATCGACTCATCTGTCTTGACGTAGCTCGTCTCCCCCTTCCTACCAGGGACCTTGACGCCAACGATCTCCTCGGCGAGCCTGCCTTCATCCGTGGCTGCGGCGGCGCGCTGGTGGCTCCTCAAGGCCCACCTATCCTGGTCCTCGCGCGAGATGCCGAACTCGCGAGCACCCTCGCTGCCGAAGCGGATCATGTTCACGTGGCGGAAGGCATCAAGGAGCCCGTCGTGCATCATGGCGTCAACCATGGGGGTGTCGCCCATGCGAGAACCCCACCGAGCCTTGGGAAGCAGGTAAGGGGCGTTGGACATGCTCTCCATGCCGCCGGTGAGGACTACCTCGTAGTCGCCGGCCCGGATCAGAGTCTCGGAGAGCGTCGCGCTGCGCAGGCCAGAGGCGCAAACCTGGTTGAGCGTCTCGGTTGTCAGCTCGAAGTGGAGACCCGCGTGGAAGTTGGCCTGGCGCGAGGGGATCTGGCCGATCCCCGCCTGCACGACGATACCGAAGATGGAGTGTTGTATCTCCTCATCCTCGATGCCGGAGCGCATCACGGCCTCCCGGATCGCTGCCCCGCCAAGCTCCGGCGCGGATAGAGGGGACAACGCTCCGCCGAATCTTCCGAAGGGCGTACGCGCCGCCCCCAGAACCACCGTCCGTTCCACCTGCGAACCTCCGATGCTAGATACCTACACACCAGAGTTTAT
Organism: Rubrobacteraceae bacterium; assembly: GCA_035947015.1. Classification (GTDB taxonomy): domain Bacteria; phylum Actinomycetota; class Rubrobacteria; order Rubrobacterales; family Rubrobacteraceae; genus JALYGY01. The sequence continues at coordinate 4,714 of DASZKL010000134.1, read as the reverse complement.
AGGAAGAGCCGGACCGGGGTCGGGGGTCTAGTAGAATACGACGCAGGGGAAGGAAGGAGGAGATCGTGGCGAATATCGGCGACTACGCGAGCACATATGCAAGCTTCGAATGGGAAACGCCCGAGAGGTTCAACTTCGGCCGCGACGTGGTGGACGAGTGGGAAGGGGGCCGCCCGGCCATGATCTGGCTGGGGACGAGCGGCGAAGAACGCCGCCTGACGTTCGGAGATTTCTCCAGGCTCTCCAACAAGTTCGCCAACGCCGCCAGCGAGATGGGGGTTGGTCGCGGGGACAGGGTGATGGTCCTGCTCGGCAAGGTCCCCGAGTGGCACGTAGTTCTAACGGGGCTACTCAAGCTCGGCGCCATCGCCATCCCCTGCGCCCCGCAGCTCCGCTCGGGCGACCTGAAGTTCCGGGCCGAGCACTCGGGCTCGACTATGATCGTCGCCGACCCGGAAGGCATCGGTGAGGTCGAGAAGATGCGCGGCGACGCCTCGACCTTGCGGCACTTCGTCTGTTCAGGCGAGGAGAACGAGGGCTGGGAATCCTTCGAGAGACTGGTGGACGAGGCCTCCGATGATTTCACCGCAGAGGACACGACCTCCGAGGAGGGCGCGTTCATCCTCTACACGTCGGGGACGACAAAGAACCCCAAAGGGGTGCTGCACACGCACGGGTACACGCACGCCAAGCGGATGCAGGCCCGGTACTGGTTGGACCTCCAGGAAGGCGACCGCCTCTGGTGCACCTCGGGGACAGGCTGGGCTAAGAGCATCTGGAACGTCATCCTGGGTCCGTGGAGCTGCGGGACGGAGATCTTCTTCCACGAGGGCGTCTTCGACCCCGCCGAGCGGCTGGAGTTTGTGCAGCGGTATGAGATCACGGTCCTCTGCCAGGCCCCCACCGAGTACAGGCTGCTCGCCAAGACACCGGAGCTGGAGCGGGCGGATCTCTCGAAGCTCAGGCACGCAGTCTCCGCAGGCGAGCCGCTGAACCCGCCGGTCATAGAGAGGTGGAGGGAGCTCCACGACATCACGATCTACGACGGCTACGGCCAGACGGAGAACACCCTGATCGTCGGCAACTTCCCCGGTCTCGAGGTCAGGCCGGGCTCGATGGGCAAGCCCTCCCCCGGCTGCGACGTCCGCGTCATAGACGCAGAAGGCAACGAGTGCCCGCCGGACGAGCCGGGGGATATCGCCCTCGCGGGCCGCATCCCCGCGCTCTTCACGGAGTACTGGAACCAGCCCGATGAAACCGAAGCCGTCTTCAGGAACGGTTATTATCTCACCGGCGACCGGGCTTACAGGGACGAGGACGGATACCTGTGGTTCGTGGGCAGGGCGGACGACGTGATCCTCTCCGCAGGCTACCGCATCGGTCCCTTCGAGGTCGAGAGCGTCCTAATAGAGCACCCCGCCGTCGTCGAGAGCGCGGTGGTCCCCACACCCGACGAAGATCGCGGCAACGTCGTCAAGGCGTACGTCGTCGCGGGCAAGGACTACGAGCCGAGCGGAGAACTCGCGCGGGAGATACAGGACTTCTGCAAGTCACAGACAGCCCCGTACAAGTATCCCCGCCAGATCGAGTTCGTCCCCGAGCTGCCCAAAACGACGAGCGGCAAGATCCGTCGCGTCGAGCTGCGGCAGCGCGAGAGGGCCTAAGGAGAGGCTACAGGCATCAGACAGATAAAGACCGTTCGCGGCGCCCCCGGGCTTCGAATTCGCGCTCCGGCCACGCCTACGCGAACCTGAAGCCTTATACTCGAAGCCTGATGCCTATGTCTGACCTCAGTGCCCTCGCAGACGAAGATTTCTGTTACCTGACGACCACGGGGAGGGTGACTGGCAGGCCCCATACGATCGAGATCTGGTTCGCCCTGGACGGCCTTACCCTCTACATGCTCTCGGGCGGAAGAGATAGGTCCGACTGGGTAAGAAATTTGCAGCGCACGCCCGAGGTAACTGTCCGCATCGCCGGGGAGAACCTCGAAGGCCATGCCCGCGTCGTCGAGGACGCCGGTGAGGACGAGCTTGCGCGGCGTCTCCTCGTCGAGAAGTACGAGCGGCGACCCGGCAGCCTCTCGAACTGGCGCCGCACAGCCCTTCCGGTCGCCGTAGACCTCGCGGTCTGAGGCCGGATGCGAGCAGCAAACCCTGCTGAAGCCTGAAACCTGATGCCAATGGCTAGCACCAGGATCGTGATCCTGATGCTAGCCGCTTTCAGATGTAACGCGTGGGGAATGGACTCCGTCTTACCTTATGATAGTGAGCGTCGTGGCGGCAAGGAGGCGAAGAAGACGGTGAACAAGAAGCGAATAGCCCTCTGGGCGGCGCGCAACCCCCGGGCGCGCAAGCTCATCATCCGAGGGCTCAAAAACCGGAGGGTACGCGGGATGGCGTGGGCAGCGGCCAAGCGCGGCATCCGCCGGTAGCCCTGAGCCGAACTTCTAAAGGCTTTCGAAGGAGGTCGTTCGGTGGGCGAGGGGGAGCGATCCATGCCAAGGAGCGAGTACCGCCGCAGAGCGAGGGAGATTCACTTTGAAATAGAACTGCTCCTTCACCGCTGGGGTGTCTCCGACTTCATCTACGACGAGGAGGGGCAGGTCTTCCGCGATCGAGAGGGGAGGACGGTCCTCACCCGCCACTACGCCGAGCGGGATAGGACGGTCGGCGGAGAACATTGAGGCTGCTGGTTTGGCCGACGGGGGCCGGAGCCCCTTACTCGAGCACCGGGACGCATCCGCTCAGACGAACTGCAGTATGAGTACCACCAGCAAGACGATCACCAAAATACCTATGATGTAGTACACCGCGTCCTCACCTCCTCTCGTTCCGCATCGGGGCAATCCGGCAGTAAGGCCGAGGCCCTTCCTCTAACCCCGACCCGCCAGAGCCGGGATCGAAGGTTACTCTCTGAGGTCCTTCGCGGCGCCCCTCTTCTTCTTGGCTTCACCCTTCCTCTGGTCCGCGCGTCCTTCGGACTTCTTGCTCTTGTCGCCGGTTACGGCGCCTGCGGCCTCTTTAGCTCGGCCCGAAGCTTTGTCCTTTGCCCCTTCTGCCCTGTTTCGCGAGCTGCCCTTGTCGTCCGACACTTTGGCTCCTTCCCTCGGTTTCGCCCATCTTCACTATTAGAGGGTGCAAGGGCTGGGACGGATACACCTCATCTCCTTCCTCCTCGTGCTCGGAGCCGGAGCTATGCAGGATGTTGAGTACGAACGTCGTAGAACGCGGCCTCCACGCCGTTGGGTGAACAGTCCGGCTGACCTGCCTGCTCTGGCGAGGGCTCACCAAGAGTTAGCCTCTTGCTCCTGCGCTCGTCTATGGCAGCCTGGAGCTCCGCCATCTCCTCCTCGCTGAAGAAGGTGGGGATGCTCTCGAAGTCCCTCAAGTCCACGCTAGAGAACGTCCTTTCCGTGTCCGTATGAGTAAGATACGCACGAACAGGTCGCGGGTTTCTTCCTGGACCTTCAAGGCCTAAACCAGCTTCGAGCGTGGGGGTAAGGATAGCGGCAAAGTGCGCTTCCCCTTCGGGATACTCCGATCCCTGGGCGAGGTAATAGAAGACCAATTCCGCGCGGGGCTCATCTGTCGACGAGCGCTTACCCGCGCACGATCATGACGGGACAGTGGGCATGCCGCACGACGGAGTCCGAAACGCTGCCCATCAGCGCCCTGCGCATCCCGCCGTGGCCGCGAGAACCCATGACGATCAGCCCGACTCCCAGCTCCTCGGCCAGGCCCACGACGTTGTCGGCTACCCCTCCCATCCTGAGGTGTCTCCCGGCGACGTCCCCTCCGGCGACCTGTACCCTCCACACCAACTTCCTGAGTACCTCTCGGGCCTCCTCCTCGTGCTTGGCGTAGAGCATGTGGTCGTAACCTATGGTGCCGGGTCCATCCAGGAAGTTGGGCAACCGCTCTACGTAGACCACGTGCAGCTCGGTACCGGTGCTCTCGGCGAGATCTATGGCCCTCCGAGCGGCCAGCTCGGCCTCCTCGGAGCCGTCGGTGGCCAGCAAGATCTTACCCTCGAAGACCTTCATCTCAGGCGCCTCCTTGCCGCCTGCCCTCCGATCTTGATGATACCGCTAGCACCACAGTAGAGGCGCCTCAACAGCTCTGGAGGCACACAAAAAGGTTGGAACTCCGCAGGATGTCCCGGTCGGTTAGAGCCGTTAGCAGCGAGCGTGCGCCGCAGGTCGTCCGAGCCTACGTCCTTACGGTGAACCTCAAGGTCTTGGGCTGGTTGCCTGCGGTGTTCGGGTTCTGATCCAGCGCGTTGCCCGCCAGGTCCTTGGCCCCGGTCCTTACCGTGGCAATGTAGGTAGCCCCGAGACGGAGGTTAGCGCCAGGGTTGAGCGTAGCCGTCCTGGTGGTGGCGTTGTAAGTCACGATGGCCGCCACCGTGGTGCTGGTGCCCGCTCTCCTCAGCGTGAAGGTGGTTGGTTTGCCGGTAGTCGGGTCCGTCGCCTCCACGGAGGCCTCGTTCATCGCCTCGGAGAAGGTGGCTCTCACGTTGGCCGTGGGAGAGACGCCTGTCGACCCGTCGGTTGGCGTGATCGTCCTGACCGTCGGCGCCGTACCGTCGATAACCGTGATGGTGAAGCTCTGGGCGTCGCTGGTATTGTCCCCGCCGTTGGCCGTGCCGCCGCTATCGCGGGCGACTACCTGGACGTTGGCCGTGCCGTTGGCATTCACCCTCGGGGTGTAGG
>DASZKL010000133.1:0-2933 GCA_035947015.1 Rubrobacteraceae bacterium | reverse complement strand
TTGACGGTCTCGGTGGCCTGGATGGTGCCTATGGCACCCGGCAGTATCCCGAGGACCCCGCCCTCGGCGCAGCTCGGGACGAGGCCGGGCGGCGGCGGCTCGGGGTAGAGGCAACGGTAGCACGGGCCTTCCTCGGCGTAGAAAACGCTCGCCTGGCCCTCGAAGCGGAAGATCGAGCCGTAGACGTTGGGCTTGCCCGTGATCACGCACGCGTCGTTGACGAGGTAGCGGGTCGGGAAGTTGTCAGTCCCGTCCACGACCACGTCGAAGTCCTCGACGATCTCCAGAGCGTTCTCGCTCGTGAGCGCCTCCTCGAAGGCCTCGACGTTTACGTTCGGGTTTATGTCCTCTATCTTCTCGCGGGCGCTCTCCATCTTGGGGCGCCCCAGATCGGAGGTGCCGTGGATGATCTGGCGCTGCAAGTTAGACTCGTCAACGACGTCGAAGTCCACGATCCCCAGAGTTCCGACGCCAGCCGCGGCGAGGTACAACGCGAGCGGGCTTCCCAGACCTCCGGCCCCGATGGTCAGGACCCTAGCCTGCTTCAATCTCTTCTGTCCGTCGAGCGCCACCTCGGGCATGATGAGGTGCCTGCTGTAGCGCGCGATCTCCTCGTTGGAGAGCTCTACCGCCCCGTTTGGCGTGTTAGTCATAGGCTGTCGTGTCTGCATCTTGTCGAACCTTCTCTCTCAAAAGACTGCGCTGCGAGATCCTGCTTCTGAAAGCTACCTACATCGTCCGCCGGCGATGGAGGGGATGATGGAGAGCTCGTCGCCCTCCGAGACCTGCGTCTCGGTGCCGTCGAGGTAGCGGATGTCCTCGTCCCCCTTGTACACGTTGACGAAAGAGCGGAGCCTCCCGTCGCTGGTGTAGAGGTGCTGTTTGAGGTCGGGGTACTCCGTAGCCAGGTTCCCTATGGCCTCGCCGGCGGTCGCGCCGCCGACCTCTACCTCAGAGTCTCCGGCGGTGTATTGGCGGAGGGGCGTGGGGATCTTTACCTTCGGCATCTTGAGGCTCCTTTGCAATGTTAGCTTACGATCTGCTCTTCCTCGTAGCCCGAGCGGTCGTCCTTGAGCACCCACGAGCGCAATCCCTCGACCCCGTTCTCGCCGACGGAGGCGATGACGTAAGAGTAGTAGGGCCAGGCGTGCTCGCGGTCGTACTCCGAGGGCTCGGCGGGATGGTCAGGGTGGGAATGATAGAACCCGAGGAGGTCCATATCCCTCTCCCTAGCGCGCTCCTCGAACTCCTTTATGCGCGAGGGCTCGATAAGGAAGCGGCGCGAACGCTCCCCCTCGTGGGTGTTCTCCGCGCGCCAGACATCCACGACTATCTTCATTTCTCCTACATCCATACCCACGATGGCCCCGGCGCACTCCTCGGGATATGCCTCTCTGGCGTGTTCGTGGATGTGGCCAACGTCCCCCCGGCCTATCTTGAGCGGCAAAGTACTACTCCTCCTCCCAGAAACGCTCCGAGAGGTACTTGTCCGCGCTGTCGCACAGGATGGTGACGACGACGCCGCGCTCTATCTCGCGCGCTACCTGGAGGGCCGTAACGACGGCGGCACCTGAGGAGATGCCGATAAGGACACCCTCCTCGCGCGCCACGCGCTTGACCATCTCGTAGGCCTCCTCGGTCGACGCGACGCGGTTCTCGTCGGCTACCGTAGGGTCGTAGATGGGGGGCACGATCGCGCTCTCCATGTGCTTCATGCCCTCGAGCCCGTGAAACGGCGATTCCGGCTCGAACGAGATCACCTTTATCTCCGGGTTGTACCCCTTGAGGCGGCTCGCCGTACCCACGAAGGTGCCACTCGTGCCGAGGCCAGCGACGAAGTGTGTGATCTCGCCGTTAGTCTGCCCCCAGATCTCCGGCGCCGTCGACTCGAAGTGCGAGCGCGGATTGGCAGGATTGGAGTACTGGTCGGGGTAGAAGTGCTTCTCCGGCTCCTCGGTGTAGAGCCTTCTTGCCTCCCTGATGGCGCCGTCGGAGCCCTCGGCAGGGTCGGTCAGGACGAAGTCAACCCCGTAGGCGCGCAGGATCTTCTTGCGCTCCTCGCTCGCGTTCTCCGGCATGCACAGCCTTACCTTGTAGCCCAGAGCAGCCCCGATCCAGGCGTAGGCGATCCCCGTGTTCCCGCTCGTCGCATCCAGGATGGTCTTCTCGGGTGTCAACGCACCGCTTCTCTCACCATCCCGGATCATCCACAGCGCAGGTCGGTCCTTGACGGAACCCCCGGGGTTGTACCACTCGGCCTTCCCGAAGACCCTGACCCCGGGCACCTCAGCCGAGATGCTTGGCAGCTCTAGCAGCGGTGTGTTGCCTACCAGCTTCGTAACGCTTGCCCCCGCCTGCTCGTTAATCCGAGTAATCATGTCGGGATTAATTATAGCCGGTCGATTTTTGACGTCCAGACGATGGAAAAGACACTTGAGATGTAAAAGCCGGAAGGCTCTCCGTCCGAACCTTCCGGCCAAGGTTGGTGCGTTACGGGGGATTATACCCGAACCTGGCGTTTCGACGCTACGGCGAAACCGTGGATTATCCTAAAGATTCGAGGATCTCTGGCAGGCTCCTGCGGCGGCAGGTGAAGATAGGGGTGTCGAGCTCCGTGTAAGAGCTTGCCTCGCTCTCCCTGAGCTCCATCATCAGGTTCTGGAACTTCTCGGGACTCTCGGCCTCGAAGGAGAGGATGAACTCGTAGTCGTCTATCCCGAAGCAGTATGCCGTGTTGTTCTTAACTGGGTAGTGTTTGCGGCCGATTCTCATGTGCTCGTCCATCATGCGCTGGCGCTCTTCGAGGGATAGACGGTACCACGCGCGGGTCTTCACGAACGGATAGACGAAGAGGTACTCGCCCTCCCCGGGGACGATGTAGCGCCTGTTTTCGAAGCCAGGGGTGTGTTCGCCGACGTAGATCGAGCGCCGAG
>DASZKL010000132.1:0-6313 GCA_035947015.1 Rubrobacteraceae bacterium | reverse complement strand
CGTCCACGATGTAGTCAGCCGTCCGGATCGTCTCCTCGTCGTGCTCGACGACTATGAGCGTGTTCCCGAGATCCCGCAGCTTGGTGAGGGTGTTCAGGAGTCTGCGATTATCTCGCTGGTGCAAACCGATGGACGGCTCATCGAGCACGTAGAGGACGCCGACGAGCCCGCTCCCAACCTGGGAGGCCAGCCTTATCCTCTGGGCCTCGCCGCCCGAGAGCGTGCCGGCCGAGCGGCTAAGCGTAAGGTAGCCGAGTCCGACGTCAACTAGGAAGCCGAGGCGTTCGCGGATCTCCTTCACGACGCGCTCGGCGATGATCCACTCTCGAGGAGTAAACTCGACATTATCGAAGAAGCGCTGCGCCTCGGTGACGCTCAGCTCTGTGAACTCGTGAACGTTTCTCTCCCCCACCGTCACGGCGAGCGCCTCGGGTCTGAGCCTCGCGCCCTTGCACTTCGGGCAGGGGACGTGGCTCATGAACTCCTCGATCTTCTCCCGCCGGTACTCGGAGTCGGTCTCCGCGTAGCGGCGCTCCAGGTTTCGCAGCACCCCGTCGAACTGGGTCATGTACTGCCGCCGGCGCCCGTAGCGGTTTCGGTACGAGACGTAGATCCTGCCGCCGTTCGTTCCGTAGAGGATGAGCGCCCTGTGCTCTTCTGAGAGATCTCTCCACGACGCGTCGAGGTCGATGCCGTACTTCTCGGCGAGAGCCGAGAGGACGCTGCCGTGGTACTCCGTTTGGGAGTTCGCCCACGGGACGACGGCGCCGTCGTTGACGCTCAGATCCGCGTTCGGCACGACGAGGTCTGGGTCTATCTCGAGCCGGCTCCCGAGCCCGTCGCAGCGGTCGCAAGCCCCGTGTGGGCTGTTGAAGGAGAAGGTCCTCGGCTGTATCTCGGCGATGGAGGCCCCGCAGTTGGTACACGTGAAGGTCTCCGAGAAGAGCATGATCTCGCCCCCACCATCCTCATCGACAGTCTCGACCTGGACCAGCCCCTCGGCCAGCTTCAAGGCCGTCTCTACCGAGTCGGTGAGCCGGCGCTCTATGCCCTCCCGGATCACGAGCCGGTCCACCACGACCTCGATATCGTGTTTGTAGTTCTTGTCGAGGCTCAAGTCCACCGGTAACTCGTGCAGCTCCCCGTCTACCCGCACCCGCGCGAAGCCGTCTTCGGCGAGATCCTTGAAGAGCCTTCCGTACTCGCCCTTCCTCCCGCGCACGACCGGCGCAAGCACCATGAACCGCGTCCTCTCAGGCAACTTAAGGACCTTCTCGACCATCTGCTGCGGGGTGGAGGACGAGACGGGAAAGCCGCAGACGTGGCAGTGGGGTCGCCCGGCGCGGGCGTAGAGGAGACGGAGGTAGTCGTAGATCTCCGTGACGGTAGCGACCGTCGAGCGCGGGTTGTTGCTCGTCGTCTTCTGGTCTATGGAGACCGCGGGAGAGAGTCCGTCTATGTGGTCCACATCGGGTTTGTCCATCTGCCCCAAGAACTGCCGGGCGTAGGCGGAGAGGCTCTCGACATAGCGCCTCTGACCCTCGGCGTAGATTGTGTCGAAGGCGAGCGAACTCTTGCCGCTCCCGGAGAGCCCGGTTACGACAATCAGGATGTCGCGCGGCAGCGCGACGGTTATGTCCTTCAGGTTGTGCTCGCGAGCCCCGTGGACGACTATCTGGCTCTCGGCGATCTTCCTCTCTCCCCTTCGCTCGTGAGTTTGGGCAAGTATACGGCCCCCTGTGGGGAGGCCAAAGGGTCTATCCAGGATGTGCAAGAATTTTATCATCCGTCCGGGGTGCTTGACCCCGTTTTCTTTCGCCCCACGCCCGGCCTCGTATATATTTAGGGTGCACACTTTCGGTATAGGTCGAGAAGAGCGGGGCATGAGACTCAAGGAGTTCTCCCGGATGCTGGTCGAGGAACTCGGCGCCCGTCGCCTGGCGCCGGGTGACGCCTCCCGGCCCGTCCGGGGTCTGGCCGTAGAAGAGCCGACCGAGGGCTGGCTCGAGAAGGACGAGGTCGCAGTTACCTCAAGGGACGACCTCGACACCGCTTTCCTTAGAAGTTTGCGCGAGATCGGCTCCCCTGCCATCTTGTGGCGCAAGGATGGCGAGGAGCCGCCGGAGGCCGCGGAGCGTGCGACGGCGTCCGGCCTCGGACTATTCACGGTCTCATCGCAGGTCCCGCTGCGACGGTTGCTATCCACCTTTACCGAGGACGACGGGCTCCTGCTCCTCTCCCACGGCGCGGGTAGAGCCCTGCTGGAGAGCGCTGGTAGTGAGACCTCGATCGACGACCTTACGGCCCGGATCTCCGAGATGCTGGACCGCCCTGTGGTTGTCGAAGACCCGGTCGGACGTTTGATCTCCAGCGCACCCGGCCCGGAGAAGCCCGGCGCCTTGCGCACGCTCTTGGAAGAACAGGGCCTCAGGGCCTCGAAGGGATCAGGTGTGGAAGAGACGCGCCGCGAGAGGAGGGACCGCTACGCCCGCCTCCCCGACGGTTACCTCTCCGTCCCCGTCGAACGGTGGCGGACGGCGGAGAGGGAGTTTTTCTGGACCCCGATCGGGGCCGGCAGCACCGCCGCTGGCTACCTGTGGATGGACCTCGAAGACAAGCCCCTTGAGCCGGAGGACGTCGTGCTCCTATACTGGGCCAGGCGCGTCCTGGAGGCCGAGCTCGGCAAGGAGCGCATACGCCTGGAGACCGAGCTGGGCGTGCGGGGCGACTTCGTCGACGACCTGGTGAGCGGCCACCACGGCTCGGTCGAGCTCCTCCTGCAACGCGCCCGTTACCTTGGCGCCGACCTCTCGGAGGGCGCTCTGGTCCTGGTAGTAGACATAGACGACTTCGCCAGGTACCTGGAGCGCCGCAAGCCGAAGGAGCCGGTCATACAGGAGTTGAAGCGGCGTCTGGCCGACGCGGTGCGTCTCCAGGCTCGTCAGCACTTCTCCAACTTCCTCCTCGGGCCCCGCTCCGACAACGTCATACTCTTTCTGGGCGCATCCGATAACGAGACCCCGGAGGAACTCCCCGAGTTGGCGCAGCGGCTGGCGAGAGGGGTGCAGCGCTACGTCAAGGGCCTGCTGCCGGACCTCACGGTCTCCGTAGGGATCGGACGCTACAAGAAGGACCCCACCTTCCTCCCCGATGGCTACTCGGAGGCCGAGGTAGCCCTGGAGATCGGACACCGAATCCACGGGCCCTCCTCCGTCTCGACCTTCGAGGGCACCGGCACCTACAAGCTCCTCTTCCGGGTCCTCCAGGAGAATCCCGAAGAGCTCGAGACCTTCTATAGTGAGACCCTGGAGCCGGTCGTCCGCTATGATTCCCGCTACGGCACGGAGCTCGTCGAGACCCTCATCACCTATCTGGAGAACGACGCCTCGACCGTCAGGACCGCAGGCGACCTCTTCGCTCACCGCCACACCATCCGCTACCGCCTCGATCGCGTCGGCGAACTCACGGGCCTCAACGTTGACAAGAGCGAGGACCGCGAGCGCCTGACCCTCGGGATAAAGGCCATGCAGCTCCTCGGCCGCGTCCCCGAGCAACCCTCGAGTTTCTCGGATAGGTAGCCAGTCAGCACGCTCCGGCTTCGCCTCCGCTTGTCAGCATTTCAGCTTGCACTTCCACTCGGTTCCTACCCGGTTGCGCTTGAAGGGAGGAAGCAACGAACCGAACATTCCTAGCATACAAGCGGAAGCCGAAGGCTGGAGCGTGCTGACTGGCTAATTTGTACTTCCAGCGCAACGCAGGTTGCTCGCGAAACGCCTATCTTTGTACATCCGGCTAAAGACCTCCTCGGGGTGCGGCGCCTAGACTATGTTCGTAGTGAATATAGCCCGAAGGAGGCAGCTTTTGCGCAGGCTCGTATTACTGGCTTCTACCGTTCTACTCCTGGTTCTGGCGCTACCGGCGCTGGCGCTAGCGCAGGATGGACCAACTACCCAGGAGCTCTCGCTGGCCATGGATACCATGTGGGTCATCGTGGCTGCCTGTCTGGTACTGTTCATGCAGGCGGGGTTCGCGATGCTAGAGGTTGGCTTCTCCCGGATGAAGAACGTCGGGAGCGTAGTCGCCAAGATCCTGGTAAACCTCGCCATCGCCGCTCTGCTGTTCTGGGCGGTAGGCTTCGCGCTCGCCTTCGGGACCGGCAACGCCATAATAGGGACGCAGGGCTGGTTCTTGGCCGTCTCCCCCGACCAGATAAACGACGTATACGGCGGGCTCTCCTGGACGCAGGTTCCGCTCTCTGCCAAGTTCCTCTTCCAGGTCGCCTTTTGCGCGGTGTCGCTGGCCATAGTCTGGGGCACGATGCTCGAGCGGACCAAGTTCGCCGTGTACGTGGTCTTCGCTGTGGTCTTCGCCGGGCTCATCTACCCGATGGTGGGGCACTGGATCTGGGGCGGCGGCTGGCTGACCGAGCTTGGGATGCAGGACTTCGCGGGCTCCACGGTCGTCCACCTCTCGGGCGCGATGGCGGCCCTGGCCGGAACGCTCCTCCTTGGACCCCGCCTCGGCAAGTATGACGACGACGGCCGACCCGTCACCATCCCAGGCCACAACATGCCGCTCGCGGTCCTTGGCGTACTGATACTCTGGATCGGCTGGTGGGGCTTCAACCCCGGCTCCACTATGGCTGCCACGCCGCAGATCGCCGACATCGCCCTCACCACGAACCTCGCCGCCGCCGCGGGCGTCCTCGGGGCGATGAGCATGAGCTACTTCTATAAGCGTCACATAGACGTCGGCATGGGCGGCAACGGCGCGATCGCGGCCCTCGTCGCCATCACCGCCCCGTGCGCCTTCGTCGCCCCGTGGGCCTCCATAGTCATCGGCTTCATGGCGGGCGTCGTGATGTACGCCACCCTCGCCTACGTCGACCGCCTCGGGGTGGACGACCCGCTCGGAGCCATCGCGGCCCACGGCATGGGCGGCATCTGGGGCACGCTCTCCTGCGGCCTCTTCACAACCCCCGACCTCGCAGCCATCGGCCAGCCCGGTCTCTTCTACGGCGGCGGTCTCTACCAGCTCGGGGTGCAGGCCCTTGGGATCGTGGCCGCGGGGAGCTTCGTCTTCCTCTCCTCGCTGGCGGTCTTCGCTGCCCTCAAGGCCACCATCGGCATCCGGGTCAAGCCCGACCAGGAGCTCGACGGGCTCGATATCCACGAGCACGGTGTCTACGGCTACCCTGACCTCGTCGCCACCGATCCGAACGGGAACGGCAGCAAGAGTCACAACCCGCTGGAAAGGACTACCGAAGGAACGGCATAGAGCACGAGACAACCGAGTATCCGGCCAAGACCCCAGCCGGAGATAGTGTCGGAAGGCCCCGGAGGATGAGTCTTCGGGGTTCTTCCGTACGATGTGATGGGAGCGTTCGACACGGACCCGGGGAGGATGGAGAGCATGTGGGGCCCACCGATAACCCACACAATCCCGCTCGTCTGTAAACATTCGCTTTAGCGCACGCCTCGCAGTAAGCACCGCGCTCACGGCTGTGTGGTCGGAGCCGAAAGTAGAGGTGGAGCTGGCGTAAGCGGTGTCCGCATCGTCGGAGACTTGAGGTTCAAGGGATAGCGGTGCGTATGAGTTCTTGACAACCCATTCCTCGTAACGCTTGGGAGACGGCAGTGCTGTAGAGTGGTGTCGTGACGACAGGAACAAGGGAACAGGATGGAGGAGGCGGTGGGATGAGCACCCACGCCGCTTCCTGGTTCGCTTGGTCACTGGTGGCGCTCGCTGTAGCGCTCCTTGCGGGCGGGATCGCGCTGGCCCGCACGACCAGGTCTCCCGAACTGGTGCTTCCATACGGAAGCGTAGGCGACGCTGGCTTCCTCGTCCTTGCGTTGGCCACTGTGATCACCTTCACGGTGGTAGGAGCCATCGTCGCTTCCCGCCACCCCCGCAACCCGATAGGCTGGATCTTCTGTTTCGTAGGGCTGGTGACAGGGTTTGACGCCCTCACGCATGGCTACACTGAGTTCTGGCTAGCGAGCGGTCGGGGCTCACGGAGTTTCGGCGAGACGGCGGCGTGGTTCGGCACCTGGGCGTGGATCGTCGAAACTGTCGCTTTGACCTTTCTGCTGCTGTTGTTCCCAGACGGGAGGCTACCCTCACCTCACTGGCGACCAGCGGCGTGGTGCGCGGGGCTCGGGATCAGTGGCTTCGTCGTTAGCTACGCGCTCGACGCGGGGCCGCTCGCAGACTTCCCACAGGTAGTGAACCCCTACGGCGTAGATAGCCCCCTAGTGAGGATAGTGGGAATCGCGGGGGCCCTTTTGCTCGTGGGCTCCATGGTAGCGTCGGC
>DASZKL010000131.1:0-2614 GCA_035947015.1 Rubrobacteraceae bacterium | reverse complement strand
CTGGAAGCGACCCACCCGTTCGCCTAGCTTGTCGAGCATGCCGTTCTGGGCGGCGTCGCCGATCTCGCCGAGGTTCGCCCCGACGCAGAAGTTGCGTCCTTCGTTGCCGACGACGAGCCCAACGACGTCGTCGCGCTCCAGCGCGTCAAGCGCCCTGTACCCCATCTCCACGGCGGCCTCGTCCATAGAGTTGCCTCTGGAGTGGAACTCGAGGCAGAGGACACCGTCGCCCAGATCCAGGATGCTCGCGGAGTCGTTGCGAGAGATCTCCCTGCCCTCCTCGCGCAGCCCGTCGAGCGAGATGACCATCGGGTCCTCGCGAACCGGCTCGTAGCCTCGCTTGAGTGGGCTGTAGACCAGCTCCCCACTCCTCTCCTTCTCGTAGAAGCTATCGTCGCCACCTTCGAGCATCTCTCTCACCCACGGGGCGACATCGATGTCAATGGCCTCCATCCTCTCGACGGTCTCCCTGACGCCGAGGAGGTCCCAGGTCCTGAACGGGCCGATCTGATGCACGAATCCCCACTCCATCGCGTGGTCCACGTCCTCCAGAGTGTCGGAGATCTCCGGTACCCGCCGCGAAGCGTAGGCCATGTACGGCAGAAGCGTGTCCCGGATGTAGCGGGCGTGTCGGTCCTCGTCGGCCTTCTCCACGAGGAAGCGCAATCTGGCTCCGAGATCCCTCTGTTCTTGCGCCTCGCGGGCGATGGGGATCTCCGGGCTCTCCGGCGGGTGGTGCTCGAAGTTCGTCGGGTCCAGGACATCGAAGACGGTCTCTCCGTCGCGCTTCTCTCGCTTGTAGAAGCCGGCGCCGGTCTTGTTGCCGAGAAGGTTCTTCTCGAGCATCTCTTTCAGCTTGGGATGAGGTTCGAACTCCTCGCGCGATTCGTCCTCGGGGGCGGACGCAACGAGGTTCTCGGCGACGCCTACTGAGATGTCGAGGCCAACCTGGTCTTTCAGACGAAAGGTGGCGGTCTTGGGGCGTCCGATCAGGGGTCCCGTTATGGCGTCAACCTCCTCTACGGAGTAGCCGTTCTCGAAGGCGTACCTCACCGATTGCATCGAGGTGAAGGTCCCGAGCCTGTTCCCGATGAAGTTCGGGGTGTCCTTCGCGATGACGCAGCCCTTTCCCAGGACCCGCTCCCCGAACTCACGCACGATCCCGACGATCTCGGGATCGGTATCTGCGGTTGGGATGATCTCGAGCAGCTTCAGGTAGCGCGGCGGGTTGAAGAAATGCGTCCCGAGAAAGCGTCGCCCGAAGCCTTGAGTGCGTCCCTCCGCCAACAGGTGCAGCGGTATGCCGGAGGTATTTGAGGAGATGATCGCGCCATCTCCGGCGCTACCCTCCACCCTTTCCATGAGCTCCCGCTTGGGCTCGAGCCTCTCGACGATGGCCTCGAGGACCCAGTCAGCCTGGGCAACCCGGTCGAAGTCGTCGTCGAAGTTGCCCAGGGTGATCCGCTCGGCCACAGCCGCGCTCATGAGCGCCGCCGGCCTTGCGTTTTTCATCCGCTCGAATCCCTCGTTGACGATGCGGTTCTTGTCTTCTTCGTCCGGGGCGATGTCCAGCAGATCTACCTCGAGACCAGCGTTCGCGCAGTGAGCGGCGATCGCGGCGCCCATCGTCCCCGCGCCGAGAACCGCAACCCGGCGTATCCGGTGCGTCATCGCATCTTCACCTCTTTAGAAGTCCCCGTTGCCTGAGAGTCTACCAGCCGCGTTCACGATAACATCCCGGCACGGGCGGTGTAGAGAAGTGCTAGAGTTCGGGACGTCGTAGAGAAGGAGGAGATCCGTTGCTGGCAGACGTTTCCCGATCTCTGGGTACGGATTATTACCTTATCGATGAGCTCTTGACTGACGAGGAGAAGGAGATCCGAGACCGGGTCCGCTCCTTCGCCGACAGGGAGGTCATCCCGGTGATCAACGACTACTGGGAGAGGGCCGAGTTCCCTTTCGAGATGATCCCAAAGATAGCCGGGCTGAATATCGCGGGCGGCACCATAGAGGGTTACGGCTGCCCTGGGATGAGCGAGGTCGCCTCGGGTCTCGTGGCCGTCGAGCTGGCGCGCGGGGACGGGAGCCTCAACACCTTCTTCGGCGTGCACTCCGGGCTCGCGATGGGCACGATCGCCATGCTCGGGAGCGAGGAGCAAAAAGAGCGGTGGCTCCCGCCGATGGCGCGCTGCGAGAAGATAGGGGCCTTCGGCCTCACCGAGCCGAACCACGGCTCTGATGCGGTGATGCTCGAAACGAGGGCCAGACGCGAGGGCGACGAGTACGTCATAGATGGGGAGAAGCGCTGGATCGGCAACGCCTCCTTCGCCGACGTGACCGTGATCTGGGCGCGCGACGACGAGGATAACGTCGGCGGCTTCCTCGTCGAGAAGGGCACGCCAGGGTACTCTGCGGAGGTCATACCGGGCAAGGTCTCGAAACGCGCTGTGTGGCAGGCTGACATCAACCTCGATGGCGTAAGGGTGCCGCTCGAGAACCGCCTGGAGCAAGCCCGCACCTTCAAGGATACCGCGCAGGTCCTCACCGCGACCCGCTACGGGGTCGCGTGGGAGGCCATCGGGCACGCCGTAGCGTGCTACGAGGCTGCGCTCAC
>DASZKL010000130.1:0-5973 GCA_035947015.1 Rubrobacteraceae bacterium | reverse complement strand
GAGGTCCCCGAGGAGACCCACAGGCTCCTAGAGACCACCCGCCGATGCCTCGAAGCCGCCACCGAGCAGTCGCGGGCCGGAAAACGTCTCGGGGATATCGGGCACGCCATCCAGGCCCTGGCCGAGAGCAGGGGCTACGGTGTAGTGCGCGACCTGGTCTCCCACGGAGTCGGGCGGAAGATGCACGAGGACCCCCAGATCCCCAACTACGGCCGGCCCGGCACGGGCGTGCGCCTCCTGCCCGGTATGACCTTCGCCATAGAGCCAATGATCACGCTCGGTGGCTACGACATCCGCATCAGCGAGTGGGACCACTGGTCAATCTACACCGCAGACGGCTCACTCTCGGCACACTTCGAGCACACCGTCGCCGTCACCGAGAACGGCCCGTGGATACTGACCCGGGACGGCGAGCGTGCCGGGTAAAAAGGGGTAGTTCAGGGTGTGAGTAACGAAGCTGGCGTGATAACATATGCGTTTGGCTTCTAAGCCATCTTGTAACCGTTTGAGATCGGAGGTCCTTGGCCAAGGAAGACGTTATAGAGGTTGAAGGCACCGTCACCGAGGCGTTGCCAAACACGCAGTTCCGGGTCGAGCTCGAGAGCGGGCACAACGTGCTGGCGCACATCTCGGGCAAGATGAGGATGAACTACATCCGGATACTGCCTGGCGACAGGGTGAAGGTTGAGCTCAGCCCCTACGACTTGAGCCGGGGACGGATCACCTACAGGTTCAGGACCTAAAGCGAGAAGGAGAGGCTTTTGAAAGTGCGAGCGAGCGTCAAACCCATATGCGAGCGCTGCAAGGTAATAAGGCGCCGTGGGGTGGTGCGGGTGATCTGCACGAACCCCCGCCACAAGCAGAGGCAGGGCTAGGGCATGGCGCGGATAGCGGGCGTCGACCTGCCGAGGGAGAAGAGGGTAGAGGTCGGGCTGACCTACGTCTACGGCATAGGCCGTTCGACGGCCAGGAAGGTCCTCGAGGAGACGGGAGTGGACCGCGACACCAAGGTCCGCGACCTCGCCGAGGGCGAGGTAGCCAAGATCCGGGCCTACGTGGACCAGAACGTGCAGACAGAAGGTGACCTCAGGCGCGAGGTCAACCAGAACATCCGGCGGCTCATAGACATCGGGACCTACCGCGGGATCCGGCATCGCCGGGGTCTCCCCGTGCGCGGGCAGAGGACGAAGACCAACGCCCGCCAGCGCAAGGGCCCGAAGCCGTCCATAGGCGGGAGGAAGAAGAAGTAGATGGGCAGGCAACGTCAGCAGCGCAGGGGAGCCAGCCGTTCGCGCCGGAGGGTCCGCAGGAACATACCGACCGGCGTCGTCCACATAAAGAGCTCTTTCAACAACACCATAGTCTCGGTGACCGACCAGGAGGGCAACGTCATTGCCTGGGAGTCTGCGGGGTCTTTGGGGTTCAAGGGGAGCCGCAAGAGCACGCCCTACGCGGCGCAGATGACTGCCGAGAGCGTAGCGAACAAGGCGATGGACCAGGGGGTGCGTCGCGTTGACATCGAGGTCAAGGGCCACGGCTCGGGCCGGGACATGGCAGCCCGGACCTTCCAGTCCATGGGCATCGAGGTGCTCTCCATAAAGGACGTCACAGGTCAGCCGCACAACGGCTGCAGGCCGCCCAAGCGGCGCAGAGGGTAGAAGAGGGAGGTCAGCGAGAGCAGTGGCGCGTTACACGGGTCCAAGGGGCCGGCGAGACCGGCGGGCTGGGGTGATGATCTCTTCCATGCGGAAGAACCCGCTCGAGAAGAAGCCCTATCCGCCAGGGGAGCACGGACGTGGGAGACAGAGACAGACGGAGTACGGTATGCGGCTCCTCGAGAAGCAGAAAGCCCGGTGGTACTACGGGGTCTCCGAGAAGCAGTTCAGGCGGGCCTACGACAAGGCCACCCGGCTGCCCGGGGTGAGCGGCGAGAACCTGCTCCGGCTCATGGAGCTCAGGATGGACAACGTCGTTTACCGGATGGGCTTCGCGACGAGCCGGCCGCAGGCGCGCCAGCTCGTCTCCCACGGGCACTTTCTCTTGAACGGGCGCAAGCACAACATCCCTTCGGCCATCCTGAGGCCGAACGACGTTATCACCGTCAGGGAGAAGAGCCGCAACCTGAGGCCGATCGAGGACGCCGTCGAGCAGGTGGTCGCCGTCCCGCCGTGGCTCGAGGCCGACCACGACAACTTCACGGGCAGGGTCCTCCACACCCCGAGCCGGGATGAGATAGACGCGCCCGTCGAAGAGCAACTCATCATCGAGTTTTACAGCCGATAGTAAACAGACCTTATTTCGGGCAGGTGGTACTTTGACGATGTTGGATATAGCACCGCCCCGCTTCAGGGTGGAAGAAGAGGACGAGCGCCGCGGGATCTTCGTCGCCGAGCCTCTACCGCGGGGGCTGGGGCACACTTTGGGTAATTCCTTGCGCCGCGTGATGCTCTCCGGGCTTCCGGGGGCCGCGGCCACGAAGGTCCGCATAGAGGGTGTCAGCCACGAGTTCTCCACGATCCCCGGCGTCAAGGAGGACGTTGTGGAGATCATCCTCAACGTGAAGGAGCTCAAGTTCAAGCTCGAGCGCGAGGAGCCGATAGAGCTCGAGATAACGAAGGATGGCCCCGGCGAGGTGACAGCCGCCGATGTCGAGCTGAAGGCCGACGTCGAGATCGTTGACCCGGAGGCCTACATAGCGAGCATCTCCGAGGACGGGCACCTGGATATGCGCCTTACGATCGAGAAGGGCCAGGGCTACGCGCGTGCCGAGCAGAACAAGAGCGACGCCGACCCGATCGGGGTAATAGCCATCGACTCCCTGTTCTCGCCTGTCCAGAGGGTGAATTACTCTGTAGCAGAGACCAGGGCCGGCGCCAGGGCCGACCTGGACTCTTTGACCATCGAGGTCTTCACCGACGGGCGCATCGAGCCGCGGGAGGCGCTGCAGGAGGCCTCGAGGCAGCTCATAGACATCCTTGGCCTCTTTACGGACGGCTACCAGGGCACAGGCGTCAGCGACGGCCGGCGGGCCAGCGGCCGCGCCGTGATCACCGACGAGCGTCCGGTCGAGGATCTGGAGCTCACGGTGCGCTCCTACAACTGCCTCAAGCGCGAGGGCATCGACACCATCGGCCAGCTCGCGACTATGAGCGAGGAGGAGCTCATGAACATCCGCAACCTCGGGATGAAGAGCGTTGACGAGATCCGCTCGAAGCTACTCGAGTACGGATACACTCTAGCGAGCGAGGGCGATGAGACACGCTAAGAGGGGTCGCAAACTGAGCCGGGACGCTCAGCACCGTAACCTCATGCTCGGCACGATGGCAGGCCAGCTCATCCAGCACGGCCGCATCAAGACCACCGCGCCGAAGGCCAAGGAACTGCGCGGCGTCGTTGACAGGCTCATAAACACGGCCAAGAGAGACGACCTGGCTGCGAGAAGGCAGGCTGTAAAGGTTCTAAAGGACAAGGCGATCGTACGCAAGCTCTTCGAGGACGTGGCCCCCGAGCTCGACGATCGCTCCTCTGGTTACACCCGCATCCTCAAGCTGGGCCCCCGGCTCGGCGATGGCGCCGAGCAGGTCTACCTGGAGCTGGTCAACCACACGGTTGAGTAAGCGGTAGCGACGTGAAGGACTCAGGCCAGGGGCCCCGCCGCAGCGGGGCCCCCATCGTCTCCTGCGAGAACCTTACCTACGCCTACCCAGGCTCCTCAAGAGAGGCGCTCGGTAGCGTGACCTTCGAGCTGCGCGCCGGGGAGTATGTCGGCGTCGTCGGGCCAAACGGGGGCGGGAAGTCGACCCTGGTGCGACTCCTCAACGGCCTGCTCAGGGCGGACTCGGGCAGCGTTCGCATAGGGGAGCTCGATCCGGCGACCGAGCCCTACCTGGTGCGAAGGAGGGTAGGGATGCTCTTCCAGAACCCCGAGAACGGGCTAGTCGCCCCCTTCGTCGAGGACGACGTGGCGTTCGGGCTCGAGAACCTCGGCGTAGAGCGCCGCGAGATGCGCGATAGGGTGAGCGAGGCGATCCGGGCCGTCGGCCTCGAGGGCTACGAGCGGCGCGAGCCCCACACCCTCTCCGGTGGCGAGAAGCAGCGGGTCGCCTTGGCTGGCATCCTCGCCCTAGATCCCGAGATCCTGCTCCTCGACGAGCCTACCGCGATGCTGGACGCCACCGGACGAGAGGAGGTCCTCGAGAGGCTCGAAGCGCTTCGGGGCGCGAGGACCGTCCTCCACGTCACGCACCACATCGAAGAGCTTCTCGACGCCGACCGCATCCTGGTGCTGAACGCGGGGAGGCTCGTAGCCGACGCGCGCCCGCAGGACTTGATCTCCGACGCCGGACTCCTCGAGGAGAACCGACTCAGGCTCCCCTCCACCTTGCGGCTCGCCACAGCCCTGGGGTTCGGCCTCTGCCGGACGCCGGAGGAGCTCGCCGCGGCCATCACGCAGAAGATCGGGAGCGAGGCGCGGGCGCGGTGAGGATCGAGCTCAAGGACGTCCGGCACGTCTACTCGCCGGGAACGCCTTTCGAGGTCGAGGCGCTCCGGGGAGTCTCGCTCGCGGTCGAGCCAGACGAGATCCTGGGCATCTTAGGCGGGACGGGCTCGGGGAAGAGCACGCTCGTCCAGCACCTCAATCTGCTACTTGCTCCAACGAGCGGGCGCGTACTCGTGGACGGCGTGGACGCGCGGACGCTCAGAAAGGACGAGCTGCGGCGAAGGGTGGGGCTCGTCTTCCAGTTCCCCGAGGCGGCGCTCTTCGCCCTTACCGTGGAGGAGGACGTGGCCTTCGCGCCGCGTCGGCTCGGGTTGGACGAAGACGAGGTGCGAGAGCGGGTCCGCGAGACGCTAGGGCTGCTCGGTGCCGGGCACCTGACCGGGAGGTCGCCGCACACGCTCTCCGGCGGCGAGAAGCGGCGGGTGGCGATCGCGGGGGTGCTGGCCATGGGCCCCGAGGTCCTCGTACTCGACGAGCCTACCGCTGGCCTGGATCCCGCCACGCGGGAGGACCTGCTCGGCGTCGTTAGCGGGCTGCGAGAGGCCGAAACCTCGGTTGTGATGGTCTCCCATGACCTCGACGAGGTCGCCGAGGTCGCCGACCGGGTATGCGTCCTGGAAGACGGTGGGGTGCGGGCCCTCGGGACGCCGGAGGAGATCTTCTACGCGCGGCCCGCGGAGGCCCCCGCAACGGTGCGGGTAACCTCGCTTTTGCGGGATGCTCACCCCGAGGTCGGGAGGCCCGTGCGCTTCGAAGAGACGTTGACGGCCTTGAGGGGCCTTCTGGGGGCTTAGGATGGTCGCGAGCCGGAGCATCGGCCAGTTCTACCCCGTGGGGTCGCCGCTGCACGCGCTCGACCCGCGGGCGAAGATCCTGGCCTCGGCGGTGCTGGTCGTCGCGCTGTTCCTCGTTGACTCCGTCGCCGGCTCTCTGGTCTTTGCGGCGATGATCTTACTCCTCGTGGCGGCGAGCCGCGTACCGCCTGTAGCGTTCCTTGGCCTCCTGAGGCCTGTCGCGTTCATCGTGGCGCTCACGGTGTTGTTCCAGCTATTTTTCTCCAGGGAGGGGGGCACGCTCTTCGAGTGGGGGTTCGTGGAGGTGCACGAGGGCGGCTTGCGGATGGCCTTCTTCCTCGCGCTGAGGATAATGTTGCTCGTCTCGGTGGCTGGTCTGCTCACGGCTACGACCGCCCCTGTCGCTCTCGCCGACGGTATAGAGGATCTGCTCTCCCCGCTCAAGAAGCTCCGCTTCCCGGCCCACGAGGTAGCTATGATGATGACGATCGCCCTCCGCTTTATCCCGACGCTCCACGAGGAGGCGCAGAAGATCGCCAGGGCTCAGGCCGCGAGGGGCGCGGATTTCTCCGAGGGCGGACTCCTCAAGCGTGTCAGGGCGATGCTGCCTTTACTGGTCCCCCTGACCATAGGGGCCTTCCGCAGGGCCGACGAGCTCGCCGAGGCGATGGAGAGCCG
>DASZKL010000129.1:0-5729 GCA_035947015.1 Rubrobacteraceae bacterium | reverse complement strand
GAGGGTGGTAAGGGAGACGATGCAGCCCACCCACATCTCTCTGTGGCTGCGCCCCGATACCAAGAGCGACGCCGGAATACCACCCGACTAAGGTGCACTTTGAGACTGCCTAGAAAGAACTGCGAGGCTCTATCCATCGGTAGCGAGCCATGACGAACATGAAGGCGCCGTAGGCGACGAGTCCGAGCGCTACCGCACCGAGGATGTACGGACCGAAGGGCTGACGGGCCAGGGTCTCCAGCGCGCCGCCAAGGCCCCTGGCCTCGTCCGGGTCGGTCTGGAGGGCCGCCCGGATCAGGAAGACCCCTATAACGTCGAAGACCACGCCCCTGGCAGCATATCCGAGACGCCCGCTGCGCGTCGCCCACGTCCTCTCGCGAGCGCTCATAGAGCCCGACTCGAGTTCGTCCCGAAAGTCGGCCTTGTAGGCCTTGTAGAACTGGTACAGACCGGCCCCGACGATCACAGTCCCGACGATCGCGGCCAGCCATCGCCCGAAGGGCTGGGCCAGCAGGCGCGCCGTCCAGTCGTCGGGCGAACCGCCTCCTCCTCCCGTGCCAAGGGCGAGCCGTCCGGCGCTGAAGGCCAGAGCCGCGTGAAACAGGCCGTTGAGCACGTGGTCGACGCGTTTCAAGAACCCCTTCGCGCCCTTGCCTTCGTTCTCGGGATCGAGTATCCCCTGGAAGAGGCGCCACGTCGCGTACGCTAGAAGGCCGATGGCGATCATGGCGAGCAGAATGCGCCCCAGCGGCGCGAGCAGAACCTGGCGCAGCGCGCCCTCCTGGCTTGTGGTCTTGCCGCTACCCCCGAACGCCGCCTGCACCGCCAGCGCCCCGACCAGTACGTAGACGATCCCGTAAGCTACGTAACCGACCCGTGCCATTCGTTCGATCCAGGGGCTGGCCTTCCTGGCAGCCCTCTCGGTGTGTCGCCTGACCTGTCGCACGGACGGATCGTTGTGCGCCAAGCTCCGCTCCTCCCTACGGTTCCAGCTTCGCCACACTCTACCGCGCACCCGCGGGGGCGTAAATATAGTGATATTTCTCACGAAGTGGGGCGGTCGCGGTCTTCATGCGGTCCGCCGACGCGGTATATTTAGGCTCGTGAGGGTTGCGCTGGCGCAGATCAACACTACCGTCGGCGACGTGTGGGGTAACGTCGAGAAGGCGACCGACGCCCTTGAAAAGGCAATCGACACTGGGGCGGAGCTCGTTGCCTTGCCGGAGCTGACCGTCACCGGCTACCCGCCCGAGGATCTGCTCATGCGTCCCAGCTTCATCAAAGAGAATCTGCGGGCGCTCGAGGAGTTCGCCGGGAGGGTCCCCGCGGGCGTCGTCGCGTGCGTAGGGTTCGTGGACCTGGACACGGACCTGCACAACGCCTGCGCCGTCGTCTCCGGCGGTGAGATCCTGCACCGCTACCACAAGCGCTACCTGCCGAACTACGGTGTCTTCGACGAGAACCGCTACTTCCGTGAGGGCTCCGGCGCCCCGGTCCTGAGGTTGGACGGCGCCCTGCTAGGGGTGAGCATCTGCGAGGACATCTGGTACCCGGGCGGACCAGCCCGCGAGCAGGCCCTTGGCGGGGCGGGGGTGCTCTTGAACATCTCGGCGTCGCCGTACCACCGCCGCAAGGGCGCCTTCCGGGAGCGGATGCTGGGGGTGCGGGCCTCGGACTACGGCTGCTACGTCGTGTTCTGCAACCTCGTTGGAGGCCAGGATGAGCTCGTCTTCGACGGCCACTCGCTGGTGTTCGACCCCGAGGGGAACCTGATCTCCCGCGCCAGGCAGTTCGAAGAGGATCTGCTCGTCCTGGATCTCTACCCTGAGGAGGTTCTAATACAACGCCTCCACGAGTCCAGGCCCCGCAAGGAAGACCCCGAACGCTCCCCAGAGTTCATCGACGTGCCCGGCTACGAGGAGAAGGCCGGCCCGGCTGAGTCGGGGGAGCCCCGCGTCGAGCAGCTGCTCCCCGAAGAAGGAGAGGTCTTCGAGGCTCTGGTGCTTGGTCTGAGGGACTACTTCAAGAAAAACGGCTTCTCGCGGGCCGTCCTCGGCCTCTCGGGCGGCGTGGACTCCTCGCTGTGCGCCGTTGTAGCCTCCCGGGCACTAGGCCCGCAGAACGTTACCGGCGTCCTCATGCCGAGCCGCTACACCTCCGAGGCTTCCAACACCGATGCCGAAGCCGTCGCCAAGAACCTGCGCATAGATACCCAGGTGGTCCCGATCGGCCCGGCCTTCGATGCCTACATGGAGATGCTCGGAGAGGCCTTCAGGGGCCTGCCCGAGGACGTCGCCGAAGAGAACGTCCAGGCCCGGATCCGGGGGAACACCATAATGGCGTTCTCAAACAAGTTCGGCTGGATCGCCCTGAGCACGGGCAACAAGAGCGAGTTGAGCGTCGGCTACGCTACCCTGTACGGAGACATGGCCGGCGGCTTCGCCGTCATAAAGGACGTCCCCAAGACCCTCGTCTACCGCATCTGCCGCTACGTGAACGAGACCGAGGGGCGCGAGATCGTCCCGGACTCGGTCCTGACCAAGGAGCCCTCCGCCGAACTCAGGCCCGGCCAGCGCGACGTCGACTCCCTGCCGCCCTACGAGATCCTCGACCCCATCCTCGAGGCGTACATCGAGGATGACAAGGGAGTGCGAGAGATCGTGGCCTCCGGCTTCGAGGAGGAGGACGTCCGGCGCGTGATAAAGCTCGTTGACGCCGCCGAGTACAAGCGCCGTCAGGCGCCGATCGGCATCAAGGTCACCAGCCGCGCCTTCGGCCGCGACAGACGCATGCCGATGACGAACCGCTACACCGAGCGCGCCAGGTAGCACGCTCAGCCCTTTTAGGTCTTCGCTTCTCAGCACGGCGCTTCGCGCCTTGTCAGCACGCATCGGCCTTCGGCCCCCGCTTGTCAGCTAGTCAGTCACCGAGGGTGGGGTTCGCTGCTTCCGCGCGACAAATGCTACAGAGTAGGAACCGAGCGGCAGAGCAAGCTCTGAAATGCTGAAAGGCGCCTTGAAAAGGCGCCGTGCTGAGAAGCTGGCGAAGCCAGCGTGCTGAAAGCGGAGGCGAAGCCGGAGCGTGCTAGTCGTAGCCGCCCTCGCTGTCGCCGATTCGCAGCGGACCCCGCCGCCGGTGGACCGTGAGGTAGGCGAAGTCGCCGGAGGAGGCGCCTGTCGAGCGCCTGGCGCCTCTTGGCGCGAACACCAGCGTCCCCGCCGACAGAACGTGTTCCTCTCCATCCACGCGCACGGAGCCCGAACCAGCCACGCCCACGAACAGCACGTCCACCTCTTCGTTGACGTGCTCCCCGACGCCGCCCCCGGCGTCGAAGCGCACTAGGTTGACGTTCAGGTCACCGCTCCCGGCGAGGGTCCAGATCACCCCTTTGCGGTCTCCTGCCTCCGCGAGGAGTTCGTTGAGGTTCGTAGAATCCCCTGCCAGCATACCGCGCGCTTACTTCTTTTCGAAGCGGAGTTGGACGGTGGTGCCGCGGCCAGGGGAGGAGATGACGTCCAGCTTGGCGCCGACCTCCCCGGCGCGGCGTCGCATGAAGCGAAGACCCAGGCCGGGTGGGGGATCGCTCGTATCGAACCCGCGCCCGTCGTCCCGGATCCGCACGATGACGACGGAGTCTACCCTCCTGGTCTCCAGCCAGAGGTTGCGGGCTTGCGCGTGCTTGACCGCGTTCCATGACGCCTCGACGCACACCCTCTGGGCGGCGGCGACCTCCGCGGGGCTCAAGATCTCGAACGGGGCCATGAAGTCCTCGTGGGTTGCGATGCCGAAGTATTCCTCGAACTTCTTGAGACGGTGGCGCAGGTAGTCGCTGGGGTTGGATGGCGCTTCTCCGTCGGCGGCTTGGAGCTCGTCGTAGGGCTCTGAGACATTGTATTCGGCTTCCTGTGAGGCTTCGAGCGCCCGGTCGAGCATCCGCCAGCTGGCGTCGCGCTCCCCGCGGCGTTCGGCCTCCATGGCGGCGCGGAGGGCCAAAGAGATGCCGTGTACGCTCTGCTTGACGGTGTCGTGCAGCTCGTAGAGGATGCGGCCCTGCTCCAGCTTTCGGATCTCCACTTCCTGCTCGCGGCTCAAGCGGCGGGTGGCGAAGGAGACCAGTGCGATGCGCAGGGCCAGGTAGATGGAGAGGATCGCGGCTGCCGCGAGGACGTAGGGCGGCAGCGGCGGGCGCATCGCGCCATAGGCGAGCACGACGCCGAGCTGAACGGGGGGCGAGAGGGGGCCGAGCCAGAAGGCGAAGACCCACCACGGCCCTACCCGCTGCCGCCGCGTGCCTATGGGGGCGGCCCTGAGCGCCGCGAGACCCAGGAAGATGAACCCCAGGGTCCAGAGCAGGTCAGGCCATCCCGCGCCACCGTACGAGCCCCCGGATCGAACCCCGAGGTACCACCCGTCCGCGAGAACGAACGCCAGGAACCCCGCAGCGAGGAGACCGACGAAGGGGGGCCTCCCTGCCGTAGAGAACACCACGAGACACAGAAAGAGGAGCGCCACGTCGAATAACGGCCAGGATAGGACCGCAAGGACCGCCAAGGAGAGGCCCGCGCCGTCCTCGACGACCGTACCCCCCAGGAAGATGTACCAGACCAGGACCCCGGCCGAGAGCATGATACTAAGCGAGTCGAGGAAGGCTATGAACGTGATCCTGCTCGTCGTAGAGCTCACCAGGAGCAGCATGGCGCAAACCAGGAGCAGGTAGAAGACGAGGTAAGCCGCGTGCTGGTAGGACAGCTCTTGCGCCGTGAACGCGGCCTTCTGGATCCCGGCCCACCCCAGATCCCCTACGAGCCCAACGAGCGACCCCGCGACGAGCATCCCCCAGAAGAGCCGCTCCCTGCCCCTAGTGCCCGAGGCCGCACGCGCCAGGAAGACCAGCGCGAAAGCCACAGCCGTGAAGTAGACGACGTTCACCACGATGACCCGCCACGTGGAGTCCTCAGGCGACGCGGCGAAGATCAGGGCTCCTATCGCCCAGCAGGCCAGTGCCGCCATGACAACACGAGCGCCGCGCGGAGCGCGCAACCTGCCTGCACCGGAAACCTGTGCCAACCGCCCCTCCAGAATACCGGTCGATCCCATCGTACCAAGCCGGGGGGCATTAGGCCACCCGGGTGCTCCGGTGCTAGAGTAGGCTCCTGCGACGCGGCTGGGAGAGGAGTTGCATGGAGTACAGGCGTCTTGGCAGGACGGGGCTGATGGTCTCCGAGTTGTGCCTAGGGTGTATGACGTTCGGGCGGGAGCTGGACGAGGAGGGATCGCGCAAGGTCATAGCCCGCTTCCTCGAAGCCGGCGGAAACTTCATAGACACCGCTGACGTCTACGCTAATGGCTCCTCGGAGGAGATCACGGGGCGGGCGATCAAGGGAGTCCGAGACCAGGTTGTGCTCGCCACGAAGGTCCGCTTCCCGATGGGCGATGGCCCGAACGATGTCGGGCTCTCGCGCAAGCACGTGATCTCTGGTTTGGAGGCGAGCCTCGAGCGCCTCGGCACGGACTACATAGACCTCTATCAGGTGCACGCTTGGGATGCCCTCACCCCGCTCGAAGAGACCCTCTCGGCGCTGACGGATCTAGTGCGGGCTGGCAGGGTACGCTACGTTGGCGTATCGAACTTCACCGGCTGGCAACTGATGAAGTCTCTGTGGGTGAGCGAGCTGCGGGGGCTGGAGAGGTTCGTCTGCCTGCAGCCGCAGTACTCGCTGGTGGAGCGG
>DASZKL010000128.1:0-3019 GCA_035947015.1 Rubrobacteraceae bacterium | reverse complement strand
TGGTTCTCGGCGGGCTGGTCGAAGGTCGAGGCCACGACCTCGGCTTCCTTGACGCTGCGCTGCCAGTCGGTAACCTCCTCGGGGCGCTCGTCGGCCAGCAGGACCATGAGCTTCACCTCGGGGTAGTTGGCAGCGATGGACTGGGCGATCTGCTTGAGGATCGTCGTCTTACCGGCCTTCGGCGGCGAGACGACGAGCCCACGCTGTCCCTTCCCGATGGGAGCCACGAGGTCTATTACTCGGGGGGCGATGTCGTTCGGCTTCCACTCCAAGCGGAGCCGCTCCTGCGGATAGAGGGGCGTCAGGTCGTCGAAGTTCGGACGCCAGCGGCCCTTCTGAGGCACCTTGCCGTTGACGGTCTCGATTCGCACCATCGCGGGGTACTTCTCGCCGTCGCGGGCTGGTCGGATCTGGCCGACTATGAAGTCACCGCGCCTGAGGCTGAAACGCTTGATCTGGCTCGTCGAGACGTAGACGTCGCCCTTGCTCTGGCTGTAGCCGTTAGTCCTCAAGAAACCAAACCCGTCGGGGAGGACGTCGAGGACTCCGCTCTGGATCAACTCCTCGCCGCGATCGCCCCGCTCCTGTCGCTGCTGGGTCTGTTCCTGCCCCTTTTCCTGTCGGCGTTCATCCCTGTACTTCTCGACCTCGGTGGCGTCTTCCACGGCCACCGTGTCGGTCTCCCCGAAGCCGTCCATAACGGGGGCTTGCGCGGCGCTCGCCGCCTCGCGAGTCTCCGTGGTGCCACCGTTGGTAGCCTGGGCGGCGATAGCCTCACCGTCTCCGGCGGCCTGCTCCGCTGCCTGTTCGGTCGCCACCTTGTAGATCAGCTGGGCCAGCTCAGGCTTGCGATACTTGCGGTACTGCTCGATGCCCAGCTGGGAGGCGATCTGGTGGAGATCGCTCAGCCGCTTGCGCTCGAGGGTACTCAGTTCGGTCATTCTCTACTCTCCTCCCGGTTTAAGAACGCGGAAAATGCTGCACTATCTGCCTGCTCTGTGTTCAAATCTGGAAACCCTGCAGCCCTGCTTCGGGCTCGAGTGCGTGAATGGTGTCCATAAATCTTACCACACGAGGTTTGGTGGACATGACCACCGTATTTGTTCGGGCTCCGCCCCGGAAGTACTCCACACCCTTGAGGGTCTCGCCCGACGTAACGCCGGTCGCCGCGAAGATCACGTCGTCGCCCAGGATCAAGTCGTCCAGGGTGAGCTTGCGCTCTGGGTCGTCGAGGCCGTACTCTTTGAGTTGCTCGACCTGCGAGCGCTGCGTAGGCCACATCCTGGCCTGCATCTCCCCTCCGAGGCACTTGAGGACCGCCGCAGCAAGCACGCCCTCAGGGGCACCGCCGATCCCGATGACGGCGTGGAGCACGCCCTCGCGCAGTCCGACCGCGATGGCCGGGGTGAGATCCCCTTCTGGCCGGATGTGGATGCGCGCGCCGGTACCCCTGATCTCCTCGATCAATCCCTCGTGCCGATCCCTGTCCAGAACCGCAACGGTTATCTCCGACGGCTTGCGCCCCATAGCCTCCGCTATGGCCCCAATATTCTCAGATACTGGCGCGTCTATATCTATAGTGCCCTTCGCGCTCGGGCCCACGATCAGCTTGCTCATGTACATGTCAGGCATCTTGAGCATGCTGCCCCGCGGTGCCGCCGCCACCGCCGAGATCGAACCCTCCTGACCCTTGACCAGGAGCTGCAACCCCTCGACGGGCTCGACGGCCAGATCTACCTCCGGCTCCCCGCCGCCGAGAGTGTCCCCCACGCTCAATATCCCCGGACGCGTCTTGAGCTCTCGCACCCGTCCATGCTCGTCCGTGCCCTGCTCGCGCAGTATCGCCACCGTTCCCGCCGCGGGAACCCTATCGAGCTCCTCGCGGAACGCCTCCGTGGCGAGCGTGTAGGCCTTCTCGGGTGCCCCCGAGCCCTCGAGCCGCGCCACCCTGAGAGCGACCTGCTCCGTCACGGCGGCGTACTCGTTGGCTATCAAAGCTGTGGACGAACGAGAACCGGTCACGCTGATGGACCTTTACCCAACCTCCCGTGCCCGCCAAGACGCGACGTCTCTAGGGCAAGGTTTACGTAGAAACGGTGCGGAGTGGCTCCTGCTCGGAACCTGCCCTAATTATACACCAGCCCCACCCCGTCGACCAGTGGCTCCCGCCTCCCGAGCGAGCCGGAGGAGCTCCTCGTCGAGGCCCTCGCCCACGGGGTCGTTGTCGCAGTAGAAGACAGGCTTCCCCTCCTCGGAGCCCCGGCGGGTCACCACGTCCACCGCGGCGGCTTTGATCTCCGTCAGGTAGGCCTCCACACCCGACATACCGTCAAGGTCTTCGTTAAGGCGCCTCCTATCCGACAAACTTCCCGAAACCGCGACCACCACGCACCCGTACCGCTCCTCCAGGTGTCGCGCAAGCTGGTCGAGTACCACCGGCGGCGCGGTCGATACGTAACCGACGCGCAATCCCCCGATCTCCCCCACCGGACGCGGCCGGAAGACCGTCGGAATCACGGGGAGGTGGGGTCTGACCTCGCCCACTCCCTCGACGATACGCCGGACCTTCTCCTCATCGGCCATCGGCTCTTCGCTCATGGTCAGGATGACGAGGTCGGAGATCATTAGCCTGTAGGCCCCCAAGAATCCTGTTATGTACTCGGGGTCCTGATGCGCCCCCGCGACGAGTACGCGCCCCTGGACCTCCACCGGTGGCACCGCCGCCCCAGAGCCGTCGAAGACCGTCACGCCGGTATCGAGGTCGTTGGCGATCCGCGCCCCCTCCACGACGTTCGAGACGAATGGCTGCCCTGCGAGTCCGCCGCCGCACCTGCGGCACCCTACGGTCGTGACCCTGCTGAGGGCGGCGGTCTCGTAATAGTCGCTCGCCGCGTGTGCCCCGCGCTCCAGGGCCTCGAGCAGGTACGCGCTCCCGACCTCCAGGTTGTGACCCTCGATGACCTCGGGGATCGGCGGTCCCCCGCGGCCCATCGAGACAACCCCAGGCTCGAACCCCTCC
>DASZKL010000127.1:0-2829 GCA_035947015.1 Rubrobacteraceae bacterium | reverse complement strand
CATGTAGACAATTACCCCTTCTCCCTCCTTGGCCACCCGCTCGAGGGAGGCCTCAAGCTGTGCTCCGCAGTCGCAGCGCAAGGAGTGAAGGGCATCCCCTGTTAGGCATGCTGAGTGCACCCTGACCAGCACCCCGTCCTTGCCTTCTGGGTTACCCATGAGGAGGGCAAGGTGTGTGAGGTCGTCGAGGTCGTTTTCGTAGGCTCTCAGTCTGAACTCTCCATAGGGTGTGGGCAGTCTCGTCTCCACCGCACACTTGATATGGGTCTCATAGGTGCGCCGGTACTCGATTATCTGGGCGACGGTCACCATCTTGACCTCGTGTTCAGCCGAGAACTTCTCGAGATCAGGCACCCGGGCCATCGTGCCATCCTCCTTCATGACCTCGCATATAACGCCAGCCGGCTTGAGGCCAGCTAGTCGCGCCAGATCCACGGCGGCCTCCGTCTGCCCCGCACGCTGCAAGACGCCGCCAGGGCGCGCCCTCAAAGGGAAGACGTGCCCAGGCATCACCAGGTCCTCAGGGCCGGTCGCCTCGTCCACGGCCACCCGGCAGGTGTGCGCCCGGTCGGCGGCGGAGATGCCGGTGGAGACGCCGTCCTTCGCCTCGATGGAGACGGTGAAGGCTGTCCCCATGCGGGAGGAGTTGTGCGTGATCATCTGCGGGATCTCAAGACGATCCAGGATCTCCTCAGCCATCGGCAAACAGATGAGACCCCTGCCGTGTGTGGCCATGAAGTTGATGTCTTCGGGGGTCACGAGCTCAGCGGCCATAGTCAGGTCGCCCTCGTTCTCGCGGTCCTCGTCGTCGCAGACGATGACCATCTTGCCCGCCTTTATATCTTCGATTATCTCCTCTATGGGCCTAAATGGCATCTTCGACGCTCCTCTCAGGGTTTAGCACCTCCGAGTCTTCACTATAGTTTTGCCCCACCATCGGCTCGACTAGCCGCTCCACGTATTTCGCGATGACGTCCGCCTCCACGTTCACGTGAGCTCGCGGCCCCAACCCGCCGAGGTTCGTGTTCGCGCGGGTCTGTGGCAGGATGGAGACGGTGAACGAAAAACCTCTCACCGAGACCACGGTCAGGCTAATGCCGTCCACGCAGACGCTCCCTTTCTCGACGATGTATCGCAGCACGCCTTCCGGCGCCCTGAACTCCCAGATCTGCGCGTCGCCCTCCGGACGGACGTCCACGACCTCCCCCACGCCGTCCACGTGCCCCTGCACGATGTGGCCACCGAACCTCCGCTCGAGGCTCATCGCGCGTTCCAGGTTGACCATGCTCCCCTCGGTCAGGTCGCCCAACGCGGTGCGCCTGAGCGTCTCTGGCATGGCGTTGAAGACGAGCGTGTCGCCCTCCAGCTCGTTGACGGTTAGGCAGACGCCGTTTACCGACACGCTGTCGCCTATTCTTGTTCCCTCGATGACCCGGTTCGCAGAGACCCGTAGGCGGAAGATCTCATCCGCCTCCAGCCCGACCACGCGTCCCACTTCTTCAACCAGCCCGGTGAACACGGTTCTCCTCGTAGGCCGGGTAGAGCGTCACGGCGACGTCCTCGCCGACCGTCTCGACGTTAGAAACCGAAAACCTCAAGGCCTCGGCCATCTTCGTCACGCGCAGGGCCCCGATCATGGGCACGCCCTCGGACCCGACGAGCTTCGGCGCGTAGAAAAGCGTGATCTTTTCGGCGAGTCCTCCCCCGACGAAGCGGGCCGCGGTCTCCCCGCCCCCCTCCACTAGCAAACCCCGGATCCCCCGCCGCCCCAGCTCCTGCAGCACATAGAGGAGATCCAACCCCTCAGACGAAGGAGGCGTCCCTTCTACCTCGACGCCCAAAGCCTCGAGCCTCTCCTCGCGACCGTCCAGGACGCCCTCATGAGAGAAGACTACTACCGGCCCGTCCGAGGCACTCCTGGCGAGTCGGCTGTCGCTACTGATCGTAAGCCGCGGATCGAGGACCACGCGGGTGATTCGGGGTGGCTCTTCGGGGAGGTCACGAGCTGTTAACAGCGGATCGTCGGCGTGAACCGTGCCCACCCCGACGAGTACGGCGCCCGCCTCTGCTCTTAGTTCGTGCGCCCGGAGTCTCGCGCCCTCGCCGGTCACCCACCTGCTATCCCCACCGGCGGCGGCGATCCTGCCATCCAGGGTTGCCGCGAGCTTGAGGTGGACGAACGGCCTGCCGGTGCGCATGTAGTGAACGAACTGCTCGTTCTGTCGCTCGCAGGCAGCGTCGGCGAGGACCTCGACCTCGACGCCGCCTTCGCGCAGTATCTCGACGCTCTTGCCCCGCATCCTGGGGTCGGGGTCGAGGTGGCCAACCACGACGCGCGAGATGCCAGATCGCAGAACGGCATCGGTGCAGGGTGGTGTGCGGCCATGATGATTGCAGGGCTCCATCGTAACGTACATCGTTGCCCCTCGAGCCGCCTCGCCAGCGCCTTTGAGGGCCGCCACCTCGGCGTGGTCGCCACCGGCCCTGGCGTGCCAGCCCTTGCTTATCGT
Organism: Rubrobacteraceae bacterium; assembly: GCA_035947015.1. GTDB lineage: Bacteria > Actinomycetota > Rubrobacteria > Rubrobacterales > Rubrobacteraceae > JALYGY01. The sequence continues at coordinate 319 of DASZKL010000127.1, read as the reverse complement.
GTTCCCGTCGCGCGCCACAACCGCGCCCACAAGGGGGTTAGGGGTCACCGTGTAACGCCCGCGCTCGGCGAGGAGGCGGGCGAGATCCATGAGCGAATCCCGCGCCAAATCTTCCTTTCTCCCATCCGGACTCTCACCGTCGGCGCCGGACTACGACTCATACACAGAGCCTTCACCGGCTCAACCCCCGATCCCGGGGGGTCGCGGACTCTCCGAAGGGTTCATTCCCTTCGGGCTCACCGCCGGTGCGGGAATTTCACCCGCCCCCGAAAGTTATCAGAATTAAGCTACCATACTGTCATCGCTCTAACAAGCTGGT
>DASZKL010000126.1:0-10231 GCA_035947015.1 Rubrobacteraceae bacterium | reverse complement strand
CTCGTAGCCGCCGCCCGAGAGCGCCGGAGCGCCCTGCGTGCGCTGAGATCCCGGACCGCCGAAGCCCACCGCAAAGCCTCCACGGAGCGGACGACCCTAGCCCGACGCGCGGCCGACCTCGCAGGGGACCTCGCCGCCGCCCGCGCGGACGTGGAGCGGCTGGCCGAAGCACTCCGGCGGGCCGAGGAAGAGGCCCAAAGGGCGGCCGAGGAGATAAAGATGGAGTGGGGCGCCACCCTGGAAGCCGCCAGGCGAGAGGCACAGCGCCACCCGCCGAGCGACGAGCGAGCGCGCCTCGCCCGCGAGCTCAAACGTTTCGGCGACGTCAACCTTCTCGCCCTCTCCCAGGAGACAGAACTTCGTGAACGTCACGAGTTCGTCTACGCCCAGCGCGCCGACGCCGAGGCCGCCGCAAACGAACTTAACCGCATAATACTGTCGATAGATCGGGAGATCGAGGGCCGCTTCTCGGAGATCTTCGAGCGGGTTAAGGGGGCCTTTGGGGAGATGGTGCCGAGGATGATGGAGGGGGCTAGTGGGGTCTTGGACCTCTCGGGGGAGGGGGTCGAGATCGGGTTGCGCCTCGGGCGGAGGGGATGGAAACCCTTGCGTGTACTCTCGGGTGGGGAGCGAGCCTTGCTGGCGCTTTCGTACTTGTTCAGCATCTTTTTGAGCCGGCCCGGCGCTGATACTGGGGCGTTCTGCATGCTCGATGAGGCCGAGGCCGCGCTGGACGATCTCAACCTGGCGCGCTTTCTCGCTGTGGTAGACTCTCACCGGGCTACCGGCCAGTATTTGCTTGTGACCCACCAGAAACGTACGATGGCCGCGGCGGACGTGCTCTACGGCGTAGTCCAGGACGCCTCCGGGGCCACGACCGTTGTGTCGAAGCGTTTGCAGGGAGAGTAAAGAATCCGCAGATGGCGCGCTCGTGGCGTAACTTTTTCAGGCAGGATATAGAGGAAGAAAGGGAGGCCGGCTCGGCGGTAGCTACCGAGACCGGAACGGCTGATCCTCCCTCGATTCCGGAGCAGGGCCTCGGCGAGGAAGGAGCCGGGGGGTGGCTCGGACGGCTACGGCAGGGGCTAAGGAGGAGCCGGGAATCCGTGGTCGGGCAGCTCAACGCGGCCGTGGCTGAGTTCAGAGATGCCGACGATGAGGAGTTCTGGGAGAGGGTAGAGGAGATCCTCATTGCTACAGACGTAGGCGTTGCGACTACGGCGAAGCTCGTCGGGGAGCTCGAGCAGGAGGCGCTGGAGAAGAACATCACGAGCGGCAGGGAGCTCAGGGAGCTTCTAATAGAGCACGCTTCCGTTATGCTCGAGGGCCCTGTGGAGCTGGACGTCTCGCACAAGCCGACGGTGATCCTGATGGTCGGGGTGAACGGGACGGGCAAGACCACGACCATCGGCAAGCTTGTCAATTTTCTGCCCGGAAAGGCCATGCTCGCCGCCGGTGATACGTTTCGCGCAGCGGCCATAGATCAGCTCCAGAGGTGGGGGGAGAGGACCGGAGTTCCGGTCGTCGCCCGCGAGCGCGGCGCCGACGCGGCGGCCGTCGCGCACGATGCGGTCGAGGCCGCAAAGAGTGAGGGTGCGGACGTCTTGCTCGTGGACACAGCCGGCAGGCTCCACACCAAGGTCAACCTCATGGCAGAGCTCGACAAGGTGAGACGGGTTATAGGGCGGCAGATCCCGGGGGCGCCGCACGAGGTCCTGCTCACCATAGACGCCACGACGGGGCAGAACGGCTTGAGGCAGGCCATGATGTTCAATGAGGTCGCGGGGGTGACGGGGGTCATCCTTACCAAGCTCGACGGAACGGCCAAGGGAGGCATAGCCCTCGCGATAGCCAACGAGATCGGGGTGCCCATCAAGCTTATATCCGTCGGTGAGACGCTCGAGGATCTGCATCCCTTCGACGCCCGTGAGTTTGCCGAAGCCTTCTTTGGGGATCTCTAGCATGTTCGAAACTCTGGGAGAGAGGCTCAATTCCGCCCTCGACGGGGTGCGAGGTAGCGGCAACCTGACCGAGGATCAGGTAAAGAAGGTAACGCGCGAGATACGGCTCGCCCTCCTCGAGGCGGACGTGAACTACGCCGTCGTCAAGGACTTCGTGGGCAAGGTGCGGGATAGGGCGACAGGGGCAGAGGTCTCGAAGGCCCTGAGCCCAGGTCAGCAGATCGTCAAGATCGTCAACGAGGAGCTGGCGAACCTTATGGGGGGCACGGCCCACAAGCTCTCATTCGCCTCGAGGCCACCGAGCGTTGTCATGCTCGCGGGCCTAAACGGCCACGGCAAGACCACCGTTGCGGGCAAGCTCGCCCTCTTCGTGCGCAAGTTGGGCAAGAATCCGTACCTCGTCGCCTGCGACACCTACCGCCCGGCGGCAATCGAGCAGCTCAAGCAGATCGGGCGTGAGCTCGGGGTGCCGGTTTACGATGAGGGCACCGAGGCGGCGCCGGAGGAGATCGCAGAGCGCGGCGTCAAGGCCGCCAGGGACGAGGGTTACGATTTCGTCATAATTGACACTGCGGGCCGGCAGGTTGTGGATGTGGAGATGATGGAGGAGCTCAAGCGGGTGCGAGAGGCGGCCAAGCCGCACTCGGTGCTTCTCGTCCTCGATGTCGTGACGGGCCAGACCGCCGTCGAGGTCGCGCAGGCGTTCCAGGAGTACGCGGACTTCGACGGTATGGTCCTTACCAAGCTCGACGGCGACGCCCGCGGGGGTGCGGCGCTCTCCGTCGTCTCGGTGACGGAGCGCCCGATCCGCTTCGCTTCCGAGGGCGAGAAGATGAGCGAGTTCGATTACTTCTACCCTGACCGCATGGCCGGACGCATCCTCGGGATGGGTGACGTCCTCACGCTCATCGAGAAGGCCGAGGCCCAGATGGACCGCAAAGAGGCAGAGGCCGACGCCAAGCGGCTCATGAGCGGGAAGTTTACCTTCGAAGATTTCCTCAAGCAGATGCAGATGCTCAAGAAAATGGGCCCACTCTCGGGACTCCTAGGCATGATCCCTGGCCTCAACAAGCAGCTCCAGGACGTCAACGTGGACGACAGGATGTTGGGTAGGGTCGAAGCGATGGTAACATCCATGACCGCCCAGGAGCGGCGCAACCCCAAGCTCTTGCAGAACCCGAGCCGGGTGCGTAGGATCGCGCGCGGGTCAGGTAGCACGCAGCAGGACGTCCATAAGCTCATCAAGCAGTTCAACGAGATGCAGAAGATGATGAGGCAGATGGGCAAGGGTGGTGTCCCCAGGATGCCCCGGATGCCGTTCAACACAAGGTAAGAGGCAGAAAGGAAGGTTTGTCGATGGCGGTAAAGATCAGGCTCGCCAGGCACGGGGCGAAGGGCGCGCCCTTCTACCGGATAGTGGTCGCCGACTCGCGCAGCCCGCGTGACGGCCGCTTTATAGACAGGATCGGGACCTACAACCCGCGCACGCAACCCTCAGACATCCAGGTGGACGAGGAGAAGGCGAGAGAGTGGCTCGGCAAAGGGGCTCAACCCACGGACCAGGTGCGCAAATTGCTGAAGGTCTCCGGGGTCATCTAGGGCAAGATCGTGGCCGAACTGGAGAGGCTGCTCTTGGTACTGGCCCGGTCGCTCGTGGAGGACCCCGACGCGGTAGAGGTCTCCGGAACCGAGACCGAGACGCGTGTGGATCTGGAGCTGCGTGTGGCGCCGGAGGATATGGGCAAGATCATCGGTCGTCAGGGACGCACCATAAGGGCAGTTCGCACGGTCGTGAAGGCCGCCTCCGTCAAACTCGGCAAGCGGGTAAGCGTGGAGGTTCCGGGCTAGGGACCGTGGAGCCCTCCGATCCGGTGGTGATCGGGGTCGTCGTCGCACCTCACGGGGTGCGCGGGACCGTGAGGGTGCGCGCGACGGGGAGACATCTTCGCGAGGGCGTCGAGCCCGTCGTGGCCGGAGTTCGGAGGCGCATCGCGCGCGTCCGCGAGACCCCAAAGGGGTTCCTCGTCGACCTGGAAGGCATAGTAGATCGCTCCGCGGCTGCCGCTTTCAAGGGCGAAGAGCTGCTGCTCGACCGGCGGGAGCTGGATGCGCCCGAGGAAGGTGAGTTCTACGTGGGAGACCTCGTGGGTCTGACGGCCGTGAGCGACGCCGGAGAGACCCTGGGTACCGTCGAGCAGACGTTCGAGACCCCGGCGCACGAGATCCTAATAGTCCGCAAGGAGGAGGCCGTACTCTACGTTCCCTTCACCGTGGAGCACGTCCCCGAGGTTGACCTCGACGCCCGCCGCGTGGTAGTCCGCCCACCGGAGGCCTGATCCCGTGCAGAGCATCGACGTCTTCTGCGTCTTCCCCTCCGTGGTTGACGCCGCTCTGCGCGTCGGGGTAGTGGGCCGCGCCATAGAGCGCGGCGTCGTCGGCTACCGCAGCTTCGACCTCAGGGACTACGCGCCCGGGGGGCGCATAGACGACATGCCGTTCGGTGGCGGGGCAGGGATGGTCGTCCGCGTCGACGTCGTTGCGCGGGCGCTGGAGGAGGTCTACGGGATCCCGGCGAGGCAGCTGAGAGCCGGGAGGCGCGTCGTCCTTACGGAGGCGTGGGGGCAATCCGTGACGCAAGAGTACGTGAACGAGGTGGCGGGTGGACCGGACCTCACCATCATCTGCGGGCGCTACGGTGGCGTCGACGAGCGGGTCCGAACTTCCGTGGCGACGGAGGTTGTCTCTCTTGGCGACTTCGTTTTGTCTGGAGGGGAGATCGCCGCTGCGGCGCTAGCGGACGCAGCCGTAAGGCTCCTCGAAGGCGTGCTCGGCAACGAGGAGAGCTTGAGAGGGGAGTCGTTCACGGCGGAGGGGGTGGTCGGTCCACCCGTGTACACCCGGCCTGCTCGGTGGGATGGAGAGGCGGTGCCCGCCGTGCTATTATCGGGCAATCACGGGGAGATCCACGCCTGGCGCGAGCGTGCCTCGCGAGAGAGGGCGCGGGCTAGGGCGACACGGTCCCCCTAGCTCTCCGGCTATCCACCCACGAGAGGAGAAGAGCATGATAACTACAGAGAACTTGCAGCAGAGGGACGTCACGTTCAAGCCGGGTGACACTGTGAGGGTGCACTACCGGGTTATCGAGGGCAATCGCGAGCGAATACAGGTCTTCGAAGGCTTGTGCATCTCGCGCAGGGGCGGGGGCATCAACGAGACCTTCACGGTCCGCAAGAACTCGTTTGGTGTCGCTGTCGAGAGGATCTTCCCGCTACACTCGCCGAAGATAGCGAAGATAGAGGTCGTCTCCCGCGGCGCGGTGCGTCGTGCCAAGCTTTACTATATCCGCGAGAAGGTCGGACGCAAGGCGAGGGTCAAGAAGGCCAAGTAAGTAGGAATTGGTCGAGGCTCGCTTGAGGGAGCAATCTTCGAGGAGTGCCTCCCTCTACGCCTTCGACGCCGCATGGGTACTCGAACACCGCCCGCCATTGGCGGGAGCCGACGAGGCGGGCCGCGGGGCTCTGGCCGGGCCACTCGTAGCCTCGGCCGTCATCCTGGGCGAAGCGGAGATTACCGAGCTCGACGATTCCAAGGCCCTCCCCCCTGACCTGCGCGAGAGGCTCCTCGGAGAGGTGCTACACCGCGCCGAAGCCGTCTCCGTAGTGGTTTTCCCGGCATGGTGGATAGACCGGTTCGGCGTCGGGAGGGCGAACAGGGAGGCGCTCGCGCGCGCCCTGGCGCTGCTCGCACCTCATGCCGGTACTAAGCTCGCCGACGGCAACCTCGCGCTCGGACCCGAGATCGAGTGCCTCCCGCGGGCCGACGGCAGGAGCGCCGCCGTTGCAGCGGCCAGCGTGCTCTCCAAGGTGCTGCGCGATGGTGCGATGCGCGTACTCGCCGCAGAACACGCGGGATACGGTTTCGAGAGGAACCGAGGCTACGGAACCCCCGAGCACCGACGCGCGCTCGCGCAGCTCGGGCCGTGCCGCGTCCACCGGCTGAGCTACGCTGGGGTCGCTCCCTGAGCAACCGACGCTCCGGCGCGTGGGGCGAGGAGCTCGCGCTGCACTACCTGACGCGGCGGGGGTACGCACTCATCGAACGTAACTACAGAACCCGCTACGGGGAGTTGGATCTGATCCTGCGCGACCAGAATACACTTGTCTTCGTTGAAGTGAAACTTCGCCGAGGAGTGGCCTTCGGGAACCCGCTCGAGGCCGTCACCCCCCGCAAGCAAGCCACTATACGCGCACTTGCCGAACGGTACCTCTCCGTGAGAGCGCCTCACTTCGACGCGGTGCGCTTCGACGTTGTCGGCATACTTATCGGTAAAGGCCAGCCAAGGATCGTCCACATAGAGGACGCTTTCTAGACCCGAAGTCTCGTAAAGTAAATTTCCTCTTGTAAAGTAAACTGTACCTAATATATACTGCCCGCATCTCGCCGCCAAGGGAAAGGGCAGGAGATTGTGGATGAGGGACGTTACGGCAGGCAACTGGCCAGGTAATTGATGTCGGTCTGCCGGGCAAGGAGCCTTAGTCTCTTCGGGATAGACGCGCTACCGGTCGAGGTGGAGGTAGACGTGAGTGCGGGTCTCCCCGGTTTCTCAATCGTGGGGTTGCCGGATGCGGCGGTGCAGGAGGCGCGTGAAAGGGTTCGGGTGGCGATCTCGAACAGCGGCTTCAAGTTCCCCACGAGGAAGGTGATAGTGAACCTGGCGCCCGCGAACCTCCGCAAGGAGGGGGCTGCCTTCGACCTCCCGATCGCGCTGGCGATCCTCGCCGTGTCTGGCGTGGTACCTGTAGAGGCGTTGGCTGGCGCAGGGGTGGTCGGGGAGCTCTCGCTCGACGGAGGCTTGCGGGGAGTTAGGGGCGCGCTCTCGATGGCCGAAGGCGCGCGGCGCGAGGGGCTTGCGCGGCTGATCTTGCCCGAGGGCAACGCGCCGGAGGCTGCAGCTATCGGCGGGGTAGAAGTATATGGCGTACGGACGCTACGCGAGACCGTTGACCTCCTCGGTGGCCGCGCGGACGCTCGCCGGGTGGAGCCAGCGAGCGATGGCCGGCACGCGCCCGTAGCGGAGGATTTCGCGGACGTGGCAGGGCAACGCTACGCCAAGCGGGCGCTCGAAGTCGCGGCCGCCGGAGGGCACAACCTGCTCCTCAGCGGGCCGCCTGGTTCGGGGAAGACAATGCTCGCGAGAAGGCTCCCGGGGATACTGCCGCCGCTCACCGTTGAGGAGAGCATCGAGGTAACCAAGGTGCACAGCGCAGCCGGAGAGGGTAACGGAGCGCTCGTAAATGAGCGCCCCTTCCGCGCGCCGCATCACACCATCTCCACCTCGGGGCTCGCCGGCGGAGGCAGCAACCCACGTCCGGGTGAGGTCTCGCTCGCACACCACGGCGTTCTCTTTCTCGACGAGCTCCCCGAGTTCAGCCGAATGACGCTGGAGGTCTTGCGGCAGCCCTTAGAGGATGGGCGCGTAACGATATCACGCGTGGCCGCGACCCTTACCTACCCTGCGCGGGTAACGCTGGTCTGCTCGATGAACCCCTGTCCCTGCGGCTACGCCGGTGATTCGCGGAGGATCTGCCGGTGTTCTGAGGCCCAGATATCACGCTACCAGGGACGGATCTCTGGCCCCTTGCTCGACCGGATAGACCTCTTCGTCCACGTCCCGCGTCTTACGCGAGAAGAGCTGCGAGGCGTGAAGTCGGCTGAGCCGTCGGAGGCCATCAGGGAGCGGGTGATGAGATCGCGGGCGGTGCAGACAGAGCGCCAGGGCACTCCGAACTCCGCGCTCGCCGGGCGACTCTTGCGCGAGGTGTGCGCATTGAGGGGAGATGGGGAGGCACTCTTCTCGCGGGCGATAGACCGGATGGGGCTCTCCGGTCGGGGGCACGACAGGGTATTGAGGGTCGCGCGGACGGTAGCTGACCTTCGTGGGGAGAGGGAGATAGCCGTCGAGCACATCGCAGAGGCACTCAACTACCGGAGGTCGCGTTTCTTTGACTGCTGAGGAGAGAACAGCGTACCTCTTTCTCGCCCTTCTACAGGCCAGGGTCGGTAGCAGCGTGCTCTCCCGTCTCGGAGACGTCCCTCTCGCGGAGATCCTGGCGATGCCGCCGGCCGAGCTGGCGGAGCGTGCGAGGATGGCACAGAGTGCCTTGGGGATTCTCGAAGGGCTGAGGCGGGACTTCTACCCGGCGGTAGTGTACAGCCGCCTCTCTGAAGAGGGGGTCGGGGTACTCACGCCGGTGGATGCCGGTTATCCTGAGCGGCTACGGGAGATCCCAGACCCGCCACCCGCGCTGTTCGTGAAGGGGAGGCTCCCGGACGAAGGCATGGTGGCGCTAGTCGGCTCTCGCAAGGCCTCGGCGACTGGGATAGAGGCTGCCCGCACGCTCGGGCGGGCTCTGGGCGAGCGAGGGGTGTGTGTGGTTAGCGGGCTAGCCCTTGGTGTGGACGCCGCCGCCCACGAGGGCGCTCTGGAGGCTGGTGGCCCGACGGTGGGTGTCCTCGGCTGCGGCATAGACGTCGTCTACCCTAGGATCAACCGCAGCCTCTTCGAAGGGGTCAGACGCAACGGCGCCATCGTCTCGGAGTACTATCTCGGCGAGGCTCCGCTGGCGTGGCGGTTCCCGGCGCGTAACCGCATCATCGCAGGGCTCTGCGACGCCGTTGTGGTCGTCGAGGCGCCGCACAAGAGCGGAGCCCTGATCACCGGCGGCCACGCCTTGGAGAGCGGACGGGACGTATGGGCTGTGCCTGGCCTGTTCATGGCGGCGGAGTGCCGGGGCTCGAACAAGCTCCTCGCCGACGGGGCAAGCGTCCTCTGGGATATCCAGGAGTTCGTGGACGCGTATTCATCGGGCGTCGTCGAGGGTGCGACAGACCATCCCTCGCTTGACGCTGCGCCAGTACCGGCCGAGCTGCCTCCCGCGGAGAGGGCGGTGCTCTCCGGCGTCGGCTTCGAACCCACGGAGGTTGACGAGGTCGCAGGACGCAGCGGGGTGGAGATGCACGAGCTCCTTCCCGCGCTCGCGTTGCTCGAGCTAAAAGGGTACCTGGGGCGAGACTTTAGCGGCTCCTACGTTAGGCGTGTGGCGCCGTGACCCGACGCACGCTCGGTTGGTTGTGGGCACGTTACCTGCAGTCGCGTGCGGAGTTGAGCGCCAAAGCAATGCCCGTCGCGGAACGTCAGGCTACCGAGCGTGAGCTCAAAGGGTTGAGGGATCGGCTGCTCATCAACTACTCGCCGCTCGTGAAGTACGTGGCCGGCAGGGTCTTGAGCCGCATGACCTCTCCCGTCGATAGGGAGGACCTGCTCTCCTGGGGCGTCATGGGGCTCCTCGACGCCATCGAGACCTACGATCCCGGACGCGGGACCAAGTTCGAGTCCTATGCGATCTCCAAGATCCGGTGGTCCATCCTCGACGAACTGCGCAGGGCCGATCCCTTGAGCCGCCGCGTGCGCAGGCGGGTGCGCGAAGTAGAGCTCGCCAGGGGCGAATTGGCGCAGAGCCTCAGGCGCACGCCGACGGAGGAGGAGGTTGCGCGAAAGCTTGGAGTCGGGATCGCCGAGCACAGGGCGTTCCTGCAGCGCTGTTGGCAAGCCCAGGTCGGGTCGCTCGAAGCCACGCTCGAATACGACGGGAACCTGTACGGGCTCGTGGCCGATAGTAGGAGCGCCGACCCCCAGTCGGCCGCAGAGAGTGCCGAGCTGCGCACACGACTCGGCGAGGCGATAGATGCCCTGGGAGAGCAGGAGCGGGTGGTGACCACCTTCTATTTCTACGAGGGCCTGACGTTGAAGGAGATCGGCGGAGCCCTCGACCTCACCGAGGGCCGCATCTCGCAGATACTGCACCAGGCGCTGGCCAAGCTGCGAGAGACGCTCTCTGAGAGCCCGCACGTCTCTGGTAGATGGTAGGGTGGCGAGCGCCCGCTACCATCCTAGAAGCCCCGACACCCTTGTGCTAACATCTGCGAGGCCAGACAGGAGGTTGCGTTTGGCTTCAGAAGTTTCGGATGCAGCCTCCGCTTGTCTGCGACCACGCACGTTCGCGAGTGGCCTACGGGGCCAGGTGGTGGTCCGCCTAAAGATTTTCCCAATGGGGCGGATTGCGAGACGCGGGCGGAGGACACAACCACCGAAGAAGAGAGGTAGCATCTTGGAGAGTACGACCGAGCGGGTAGGGATCAGGGAGCTGCTCGAAGCAGGGGTTCACTTCGGACATCAGGCCAAGCGCTGGAACCCCAAGATGAAGCGGTAC
>DASZKL010000125.1:0-4017 GCA_035947015.1 Rubrobacteraceae bacterium | reverse complement strand
GCCGCCATGAGGCCCGAAGCCAGGGTATAGGTAGTTATGACCACTGCCATCCCGATCCAGAGCGCCGCGATGTTGTAGGTAGTCCACGTCCGGTCCTCGGGCCCGGTCGGCGCGAGGTCCTCGTTGTACAGGCTCGACTCTCTGGCCCCTGACTTGATCCTATCTAGCTCGGCGCGATTGTTTACGGCTAGATCCCTAAACTCGTCCCGCTCCAAGGTCTCCCCTTTCTCTCTACCTGCTCGCTACCAAGTCGATCGTCTTCACCGCGAGCCGGTGCAGCGCCTGCACCGAGAGCTCGAGGTCCTCCTCCGGCGTGTCCTCGTCCTTGGTGTGGCTCAGGCCTCTCAAACTCTTCACGAAGAGCATCACCGTCGGCATGAGCGGCGCCATCGACGCCGCGTCGTGCAGCGGCCCGCTCGGGAGCCGGTGCGACTTGCCCGCTACCTCGTTTACTGCCTCCTCCGCCAGCTCGATGAGCTCTTCGTCGAAGAGGATCGGCTCTATCTGCCAGAGCCGCTCCCACTCGACCTCGCACCTCTCCTCCCCGGCGACACGCTCGGAGTTCTCTCTGGCTACCCTGAGCATGTCGGCGAGCACGTCGGCGTCGAGCGCCCGCTGGTCGAGCGACATCTCGCACCATCCGTTGAACGCCGTGACGATGGCGGGGGAGACGTTGACGAAGCCCGTCGTGGCTCGTACGTCGTCCCTACGGGCAGCATCGTCGCGGAACTCGATGGCCGAGCGGGCCGCCGCGATAAACGCGTCGCGCCGGACGTCCATCGGCGTCGAGCCGGAGTGGGCATGTTGCCCCGTGAAGCGGACCGCGTGCCTCTCGACCCCGAACGTCCCGAGCACCACCCCGAGCGGCAAATCCATCCTCTCGAGTACGGGTCCCTGCTCGATGTGCAGCTCGAGGTAGGCGGCGGCGTTCTCGAGCTGCCCTCGCGACTCGTTCATCCGGTCGAGCTCCACGCCGTGCTCTTTTAGCGCGTCGGGCAGCGCGACGCCGTCCCTGTCCTTGAGGTTGCGCACGTCGTCGGGTCTTAGGGTGCCCGCGGTGGCGCTCGAGCCGAAGAGGCTCCGCCCGAATCGCGCCCCCTCTTCGTCGGCCCAGTCGACGAGCCTCAGGGTGACTGGGCGCTTCTGCGGGACGAGCACCCGAAAGACTTCGAGCGCCCCGATGGTGTTGAGGGCCCCGTCGAGCCAGCCGCCGTTAGGGACGGAGTCTATGTGCCCGCCGAGGAGTACTGCCTTCTCGGAGTCGCCTGGGGCGGTGGCCCAGAGGTTGCCCGCCTCGTCGCGTTCGATCTCCACGCCATCTATCTCTTCGAGCTTGCCCTCGAGCCACTCGCGCGCCTCTACCCACTCGTCGGTCCAGGCCACCCTCCTGGCTCCGTCCGGGCCGCCGGTGAGCTCGGCGAGCTCCTTGAGCTCCTCTACGGCGCGGCGCGAGTCTACCTGTTCGGCCTGCTCCATCAGCCCACCTTCTCCCTTGTCCCGACCGCGGCGAGCGCCTCCTCGAAGACATCCGCCGCTCTCTGGGCCGCCTCCCGCGTGACGGTCAGGGGCGGCGAGATGCGGACCGCGTTCGCGTTTATGCCGCCCTTGCCCACAAGGACGCCCCGCTCCCTGCACGCCTGCATGAAGCCGACCGCCGCCGTCGGGGCCGGCTCCCCGTCGGGGCCGACGAGCTCGATGCCGAGCATGAGACCGCGGCCCCTCACCTCACCAACCACTGGATGGTTCTCGGCCATCTTGAGCAGACGGTCTTTGAGGTAACCCCCCACCTCGTCTGCGTTTCTCTGGAGGTCGTGCTCTAGGACGTAGTTCAGGTTCGCCAGAGCCCCCGCTGTCGAGAGGTGGTTCCCACCGAAGGTCGAGACGTGCTGCTTCGGGGAGAGGGAGTCTATGATCTCTGCCCGCCCCATCACGGCGCCGATGGACAGCCCATTGCCGAGGCCCTTGGCCATCGTGATCATGTCCGGCTCCGCATCGAAGGCCTCGATGCCCCAGAAGTGAGAGCCGGTGCGCCCGAAGGCGGTCTGAACTTCGTCCGAGATAAAGAGTATCCCGCTCTCGTCCAGGATCTCCTTGACCCGCTCGAAGTAGCCCGGTGGAGCCTCGATGAACCCGCCGACACCCTGTATGGGCTCGGCTATGAAGGCGGCGACGTGCCCTGTGGTCTCCGTCTCGATAACCGCCCGCACGTCGTCGGCGCACTGCAGGTTGCACCGGCCCTCGCAGAATGCGCAGCGGAGCTGGTAAGGGTTCGCGACGTACCTGACGTCGAGCGGGGAGCGCGCGGTGGGCTTCCAGGAGCTCTGCCCCGTGACTGCCATCGCCGCAAAAGAGCGTCCGTGATAGGAGGAGCGCAGGGCGATGACCTCGCTCGAGCCCCGGTAGATAGTGGAGAAGAGGAGGGCAGCCTCGTTAGCCTCGGTCCCGCTCACGGTGAAGAAGACCTTCTTGTCGCCGGAGATGGGGGCGAGCTCTATGAGCTTCTCGGCCAGCTTGACCTGGTTCTCTATCAGGTAGAGGGTGGAGGAGTGGAGGATCTTCCCAGCCTGCTCGCTGACCGCCTCGACGATCTCAGGCACCGCGTGCCCGCTGATGGTCGTGACGATGCCGCCGAAGAAGTCGAGGTACCCGTTCCCCTCGGAGTCCCAGACTTTGAAGCCCTCCCCGTGCGTCAGCTCGATCGGACGCTCGTAGTAGAGCGCGATCCACTCGGGCAGCGCCGCCTTGTGTCTCGCCTTGAGCTCGTCCGGGTTCATACCCCCACCTCCAGGCCCGGCGCGGCGAAGCTCCGCTCGACAAACCTTCCCGAGCCTCTCTCTCCCACCACCTCGCCGTCCCTGTAGACCAGGTTCCCGCGCACGTACACAGCCGCTGGCCCACCGGTGAAGGTCATCCCCTCGTAGGGTGTGTAGTCAACGTTGCCGTGCCTGTTGTGTACCGTCGCCGTGGTCGAGAGCTCCGTGTCCCACAGCACGATGTCCGCGTCCGCGCCGGGGAACAGGGCACCCTTGCGCGGGTACGCCCCGTAGATGCGGGCCTGGTTCGTCGAGAGGACCGCGACGAACTGGTTCTCCGAGAGTTTTCCTTCCCTGACGCCCAGAGTCCAGAGCGTCATCGCCCGCTCTTCGGCGCCAGGCAACCCGTTGGGAATCTTCGTAAAGTCGTCCCTCCCCATCTCCTTCTGACCCTCGTAGTTGAACGAGCAGTGGTCGGATCCAAAGATCTGCAAGTCCCCGAACCTCAGGCCATTCCACAGGGCGGGGCGGTTCGACTCCTTCCTCAAAGGCGGCGAGCAGACGTACTTCGCGCCCTCGAAGCCCTCGCGGGCGAGATCTTCGTAGGAGAAGGCGAAGTACTGGGGGCACGTCTCGGCGTAGACCGTCTGGCCGCGCTCGTGGGCGAGGTGGATGGCCTCCAGGGCGGCCGCGCAGGAGACGTGGACGACGAGGATCGGGGCTCCCGCGACCTCGGCTAGCCTTATGGCGCGGTTCGTCGCCTCGGCCTCGACCGCCTCGGGACGCGTCAGGGCGTGGAAGCGGGGGGCGACGTCGCCGCGCGAGAGGGCCTGCTCCTGGAGCTTGGCGATGGCGTCGCCGTTCTCGGCGTGGACGAGGACGAGGACTCCCGCGTCCTTACTGAGCTGCAGGGTCTCGAAGAGGCCTTCGTCCTCGGTATAGAGGGGGGTGCCCTTGTAGGCCATGAAGATCTTGACCGAGGCGACGCCCTTCTCGGCTATGCTCGGCAGCTCGGTCTTTATGTCTTCGCGTAGGTCTGTGATCGCGACGTGGAACCCGTAGTCTATTACCGCCTTGTCGCGGGCTTTGTTGGTCCACTCCTCTATGGCCCCGTTGAGTGTCCCGCCCTCCTCCTGCAAGGCGAAGTCTATGATCATGGTTGTGCCGCCCGCGGCCGCCGACTCCGTTCCTGTCGCCCAGTCGTCGGCTGTGACGGTGCCCCCGAAGGGCATGTCCATGTGGGTGTGGGCGTCTATGAAGCCAG
>DASZKL010000124.1:0-2947 GCA_035947015.1 Rubrobacteraceae bacterium | reverse complement strand
GTTCACCTCCCCGAGCCGGGCCGGCACGTAGAGATTCTCGGGGTCTACTAGGTTCTTGAACTCGGCGTAACCGATGGCCGAGGCTATCGAATCCGTATCGGGGTTCTTGTGGCCCGTTACGTAGACGTGAGGCATTGTACTCCTTTTTCCTCTTACCTAAGCCGAAAACCTGTCTCTCGGGGCAGATTCGCAACCAGCGGTACCCAACCCTTCCAGCAGGCGTTGTAATGCTACGTATTGTAACTTACTTCCCGCCTTTGCGGACGAGTCCCGCGCAGCGCCCCACCGTGCTTTGAACCACAGTGGCCCTGCTTCGGCGCTGACCTTTGCTCAGGCCTTCGTGAGCGGTGCGATCTCGGGGACGAAGATCCTCTCCTGCGCGCCGAACCTGACGACGACCTTGCCGTCCCCGGCCTCCACGACCTCCCCCACGCCGAACCTGGCGTGCCTGACCTTCTCCCCGGCCCGGAATGAAGAGGTCTCGGACCCGACCCTCTCAGGCCCGCTTCTACGGTGCAGCGCCGCGCCCCAGCCTCCCCTACCGGTAGAGCTGCCCGGAATCGTGCCGGCTTTGAGGGCCTCCGGAATCTCCGAGAGGAAACGCGAGGGCATCTGGTACTCTCGTTCGCCCCAGTTCGAGCGCAGCTTCGCGTAGGAGAGGGTTAGCGTCTTCTTGGCGCGCGTGATGCCGACGTAGCACAGCCGCCGCTCCTCCTCGAGGTTCTGCTCGTCGAGGGAGCGGGCGTGCGGGAAGGTCCCCTCCTCCATCCCCACGACGAAGACGTGATCGAACTCGAGACCCTTGGCGTTGTGAAGCGTCATGAGCGCCACCTGTCCGCCCTCGGTGTTGAGGGCGTCCTGCTCGGAGTAGAGAGCCTGCTCCTGCAGGAAGCCATCGAGCGTCGGCTCCGGCTCGTAACGCTCGTACTCTTTGGCGGCGTTTATGAGCTCCTCCAGGTTCTCTAGACGCGACTCGGCCTCGACGGTGTTCTCTGCCTCGAGCTCAGCCCGGTAGCCGGACTCCTCGAGGACGGCCCCGATCAGCTCCGCCGGGGGAACCTCCCGCGCGGCGACCCGCCAACCCTCGAAGAGGTCACGCACAGCCCGGCACGACTTCTTCGCGGCCCCCGTGAGGTCCGCCCCGTCCGCCCCCGCGAGCGCCTCGTAGAGCGAGAGGCCGTTCCGGCGCGCATGATCCTGCAGCCGTGCAACCGAGGTCGAGCCGAGACCCCTCTTGGGGACGTTGATGATGCGCTCCAAAGCCCCGGCATCGCTCGGGTTGGAGATCACCGCGAGGTAAGCCATGGCATCCTTTATCTCGGCCCGCTCGTAGAAGCGGACACCCCCGACGACCTGGTACGGAACCCCCTCGCGTACCAGCACGTCCTCCAGCGCCCGGCTCTGGGCGTTCGTCCGGTAGAAGACCGCTATGTCTTTGGGCGACGCTCCCGAATCCATCAGGCGCTCGATCTCCGATACCACGAACCGCGCCTCGGCGTACTCGTCAACCGCGGTGAAGATCCGGATGCGCTCCCCCTGGGGCCCCGCCGTCCACAGCTCCTTCGGCTTGCGCGAGGCGTTGTTCGCCACTACCGCGTTCGCCGCGTCCAGGATCGTCTGGGTCGAGCGGTAGTTCTGCTCCAGCTTGACCACCTTCGCCTCAGGATAGTCTCGCTCGAAGTCCAGGATGTTCCGGATATCCGCCCCACGCCAAGAGTACACACTCTGATCGTCGTCGCCTACTACACACAAGTTACGATGTGCCGCCGCCAGAATGTTCACCAACCGGTACTGGGCGTGATTGGTGTCCTGGTACTCGTCCACGTGGATGTATTTGAAGCGCGTCTGGTAGCGCTCGCGGACATCGGGGAAGATCTCTAGCAGGGCCACGGTCTGCATTATGAGGTCGTCGAAGTCCATAGCGTTGTTCTCGTAGAGGCGCGTCTGGTAGAGGTCGTAGACCTCGGCGACGTTCTCGGCGATGTAGCCCTCGGTGGAGCGCAGGTAGTCGTCCGGGGTCATCAGGACGTTCTTCGCGGCGGAGATCTGGGCTGCAAAAGACCTCGGGTTGAAGCGTTTGGGGTCCTTACCGAGCTCGACGATGCACCGTTTGACGAGCCGCACCTGATCCGCCCCATCGTAGATGGTGAACTCCCGCTTATATCCGAGCTTCTCTGCGTGCACCCGCAGTATGCGGGCGCAGAACGCGTGGAAGGTCGAGACCCACATCTTGCGCGAGTCCGGGCCAACGAGGAGTGCTACCCTATCCTTCATCTCCCCCGCGGCCTTGTTGGTAAAGGTTATAGCAAGGACTTCCTCAGGCGCGGCGAGCCCCTGATCCAGGATATAGGCGACACGATGGGTAAGCACGCGAGTCTTCCCGCTCCCTGCACCGGCGAGGATGAGGAGCGGACCCTCGGTGTGCTTTACGGCGTCTAACTGAGTCGGGTTTAGCGTTTCCAGGAGCACCAGAGAAGGAGTATACCAGCCGACATTCCACTTAACGCCGGAGGTTGTGCACCAGGATTGTTACCTCCCTCCCGACCTGCTCCACAGTCATCTCCTGTGTGGTTTGTTTGAATCCCCTCTCCTCCATCAGCTCGAGAAAGAGCGGCGCATCCTTGCGCCGGGGGTCGGCGAAGACGGCCTCGCCGCCGGACTCGAGCAGGTCGGGGATCAGGCCCGCGAGGGCGAGAGCGTGCCGCCGCTCGTAGAGTACGTCGGCGGCGAAGATGAGGTCGAAGATTCCGAAACGCTGCGTATCCGGCGCATGCCAGTCGAGGAGGGCGGTCTCCGGCTCGAGATTCAGGTTCGTCATGACGTTGTGGGATGTGAAATCGAGGGCAGCCTCGTAGTGGTCCGTCGCGGTAACCGCGGCGCCGCGCGCGAGGGCGACGACGCTCGGGAGCCCTACGCCGCAGCCGAGCTCGATGGCGCGCTTGCCGGC
>DASZKL010000123.1:0-5506 GCA_035947015.1 Rubrobacteraceae bacterium | reverse complement strand
GCTGACAAGCGGAGGCCGAAGGCCGGAGCGTGCTGAAATGCTGACTAGCTTCTTCACAGGCTGTCCAGAATACCAGGGGCTGGCTCCACGGGCTCGTCCGAGAGCTCCAGGGCCTCCTGCACGAGCGCCTCCGCCCTCGTTAGGTTGCGTCCGCCGTAGAGCCGCGCCGAGGGCTCTCCCTTCTCGATCCTGTCACCCACCTTTACGAGGACCTCGACGCCGGCGCCCGGGTCTATCTCATCCCCCTTCTTCTCGCGCCCCGCGCCCAGGGTGAGAGCCGCCCTTCCGATACCCAGAGCCCCGAACCTCGATACGTACCCGCCGCGGGGAGCCGTTACCTCCCTGATCTCGCCCGAGACCGGCAGTTCGTCCAGAGCGCTAACGTCGCCGCCCTGGGCTCGAACGAACTCCTCGAACTTCTCGTAGGCCCCTCCGGAGGAGACGGCGTCTTCTACCGCGCTCTCCGGGTCGGGGATGTCCTTGAGCTCGAGGAGCCTTACCGCCACGTACCTGGCCTCGTGCGCGAGGTCCTCCGGCACCTCCTCGCCCTTCAGGAAGCGCACGCTCTCGCGCACCTCGAGGGCGTTGCCGACGGCGCTCCCGAGGGGGTTGTCCATGTCCGTGATCAGGGCGGAAGCCCGGATGCCCAGATCATCGCTGAGGCGAACCAGAAGCTCGGCCAGCTCGCGGGCGTCCTCTGTGGTCTTCATGAACGCCCCCGAGCCTCGCTTCACGTCGTAGAGGAGATAGCCGGCACCGGTTGCGGCTTTCTTGGAGACGATGGAGGAGCCGATGAGCGGCAGGGAGTCGACGGTGCCCGTGGTGTCGCGCAGCGCGTAGATCGCCTTGTCCGCAGGGGCCAGGTTGCCGGCCTCGATGATGGCGAGACCGACCTCCTCGACGTGGCGCTTGAAACGCTCCTCGGAGTGGTCCACCGAGAAGCCCGGGATGGACTCGAGCTTGTCTATCGTGCCGCCGGTCGTACCGAGGCCCCTTCCCGAGAGCTTGGCCACGGGAGCGCCGCAGGCGGCTACTATTGGCAACGCCGTGAGGCTCACCTTGTCCCCGACCCCGCCGGTCGAGTGCTTGTCCACGCACTTGGGGAACGAGTAGCGCCCGCCCGAGTCGGCCATCGCCCGCGTGAGCGCGAGCGTCTCCTCGTAGCTCATACCCTGGATGAAGATCGCCATCAGGAGCGAGGCCATCTGGTAGTCAGGCACCGCGCCCTCGGTGTAGCCCGCAACCACCGCGCGGATGACCTCTTCCGAGAGCTCTCCACTGTACTTCTTGGTCTCTATGGCATCGAGCACCGCGCTACCGTCTGACAAACCACTACCCCTTCCCCGAACGTCCCGCCGGCCTCGAGCGGAGCTTCGCGGAGGGCTGGCCACGCCTGGTTGTCCCCCTAGCTTCTCAGAACAACCTTCTCAACAACCTCCGTAACCCGAAGCCGCGTCCTACGCCTTGCCTTCCCCGCTCCCTTTCATCTTCTTCGCGGGTACGTTCGGCGCCCCGCCGCACGACCGGGGGTCCGCAAGCCGTCTCTCCAACCAACGACGTCCCCAACACGGCTACGAGGCCGCGCTCCAGGAAACGCCGGCGGCTCATGGAGGGCCCCCCCGGTGTCTCTGGCCGCTTCCGTCGCCCGCCGACGGCTACCGGTCCACCTCTAGCAGGTGACGACCTTCCTCGGTGACCGAGAGCGTCCCGTAGTTCGCTGCAAGATCTGTCCCTCGAACCTCCACGTAGCCAGCCTCTTCGAGGTCGCGCGCCAGCGCCACGAACTCCTCCCTGGCAGCCTCCTGGCCCACGCTGTTCAGGCCAATTCGTTGGGCGGCCTCGTGCATTTGTGCGACGCCGTCGGGGCTGTCGTTCGCCAGCACCTCGAGCGCCTCCAAGAGCTCCAAGTGCCGCTCGCCGAGCCTATCCGCCACGCTCCCTAACCTCCTTTGTCGGTTTCGACAACGGTCGGCTCAAAAACAGCGATCCGCACTATACCCCGACCCGGCGCCCCGGTCCACGATCCTCGACTTCCCAGCCTCGCCTTCACTCGGCTCCATGTTGCTGCGCCGGCGGTTCTCGAGGGGCTTCATGGCAACGTCCACGCCAGCTCCGCCACCGCCGCCGCGCACAAGAGGATGAAAGCGATGGCCGAGTACCATGCGAGCTGGTGGTCGACGTCGCGCACGGCGCCAACGAAG
This sequence comes from Rubrobacteraceae bacterium, assembly GCA_035947015.1. Lineage (GTDB taxonomy): Bacteria > Actinomycetota > Rubrobacteria > Rubrobacterales > Rubrobacteraceae > JALYGY01. Next base: position 3,305 of record DASZKL010000123.1, on the reverse strand, counting down.
AACCAGGCGCTTGCCAGAGCGCTTAACACCAGAAACCAGAAGAGCCACCCTGCCCTGAGCAGGTTCACGGCGCGCCTCCTTTACCCTGGACGCCCACTCGTTCTTCGATACGCGTTGGCCGCCGCGCTCATCGCAAGACATCCTCCCCCGGAAGCCCGTCCTTCTCGACGCCGAGCCACCCTGCGACCGTGGCCCCCACGTCAGAGAAGCTCTCCCTGACGCCGAGGTCTTCTGGCTCTCCTCCGCCGACGGCGAGGAGCGGAACGCGCTCGCGGGTGTGATCCGTCCCGGAGTAGGTCGGGTCGTTGCCGTGGTCGGCGGTGATGATGAGGATGTCTTCGTCTGTGAGGGCGGCTAGCAGTTCCGGGAGGCGGTCGTCGAAGCGGCGTAGGTTTCCGGCCATGCCCTCGGGATCTCGCCTGTGGCCGTACTTGGCGTCGAAGTCCACGAGGTTGGCGAAGACGAGGCCGCTCTGAAGGCGACCCAGAGAGTCCAGGATCGCATCGACCTTGGCGTTGTCGTCGGGCGGGGCGGGGAGGTGTTCGGTGCTACCCCTCCCGTCGAAGATGTCGCGGATCTTGCCTACCGCCACTACCGGTAGGCCGGCGGCTTTGATGAGATCCATGTAGCTCTCTCGGGGGGGACTTATGCCGTAGTCGTGGCGGTTCTCGTTCTCCCTTTCGTAGGAGCCAGGCTCGCCGTGGTAGGGACGGGCGATGACGCGCTCGACCATGATCGAGCCCTCCCCGATGAGCATCTTGTGGGCCTTTTCGCAGGCTTCGTAGAGCTCGCGCAGGGGGATGACGCCAGTGTGGGCTGCTACCTGGAAGACGGAGTCGGCCGAGGTGTAGACGATCCAGGCTCCCGTCTTCTGCTGCTCGGGCCCGAGCTCGGCGATGATCTCGGTGCCAGAGGCCGGCTTGTTCCCGATGACCCCTCGCCCTGTCTCGTTCTCGAAGCGCAGGATTATCTCGTCGGGGAAGCCATCGGGGTAGGTCGGCAGGGGGTCTTCGGAGACTATCCCCATCATCTCCCAGTGCCCGACGAGCGTCGCCTTGGCCGCCGAGCGCTCGACCATGAGCCCGTGGGAGGCGCCGGGCGAGCCCTCGGCCGGCACGCCCTCTATCTCCGCCACGTTACCGAGACCGAGCCTCTGGAGGTTCGGAACCTCGAGGCCGCCGACAGCCCGCGCGGTGTTGACGAGGGTGTTGGCTCCCTCGTCGCCGAAGTCAGCGGCGTCGGGGGCGTCGCCCGCGCCTACCCCGTCGAGCACCACGACCACGGCTCTGCGTCCCATAATCCTCCTTATCTCTAGCCGACGAGCATCCCGGCGTTCAGCAGGTTGGCCAGGGTGCCCGCGACGAGCGCGCCCGGATGCCGATCTGGCTCCGCTTGTGCGCCACCCGGGGTCCCGAGCCATTTTCGCAGGACCGTGCGCGCCGGGCCACCGCTCGCTGCGGTAAAGTTAGCTGCCGGATACGACGCAGGGAGAAGGCCCCGATGCCCCGGGTGCGGGAAGCGATAGCCGAAGACGCAGAGACCATACACGACCTGGCATGTGAACTCGCCGGGGCCGTGGGCGAAGCGCCTCCACAGTTCGAGAACGTCAGGGCGCGGCTCGCCGACCTACTCGAGGAGCGGCGGGCCCGGATCCTCGTGGCTGAGGGCGGGGATGGCGCCGTAGTGGGAGCGGCGAGCCTCTGGATCAAGCCAGACCTCGCCCACGGCGACACCGTCATCGAGGTGCCCATGATCGTCGTGAGGGAAGATTCGCGCGGGGAGGGCGTCGGTAAGGCGTTGATGGAGGAGATACAGCGCCTGGCCGCAGAGAACGAGGCGCACCTTATCGAGCTGGTAGCTACCACCCAGAACGTCGCGGCGCGCGAGTTCTACCGCACTCTGGGCTTCGTCGAGACCGACCACATCACCCTCGAGTTCGTTGGCGACATGGAGGACCCCCCAGATCCAGCCGAGGACTAGCGCGATCCAAGCTATCTCGCCCAGATGGCGTAGATCGCGACGAGCAGGATCCCGGTCACCGCGGCAGAGGCGAGCCCGGCGCGGAGCGCGCCGATCTCCCGCACCGTAGTGAGCCCAACGCCGGGCAGCACGATTCCGAAGTAGGCGGCGGCCAACCATCTGGCGCCAGGGACAGCCGAGAGCGGCAGGTAGAAGCCCAGAGGGTAGGCGACGATCCGCCAGGTGATCAGGTACCCGTACCGGCCTCCCGCAGAGAGGAGGTGATATGGCGCGGCGAGGGCGAAAGAGAGAGGGAGCGGCGCGAGGAGGGCGAGGAGAGCCGGATAGAGTCCCTCGAAGGCGAACCACAGGATGGCCGCAGGTAGCCCGGAGATGACCAGGAAGAGGGAAGGGGCCCTGATGTCTGGGATCCTGGGCAGCAGCTCGAAGAATCGGAAGGGGTGGGCGACGAGGCTTCCGAGCATCCTCAGGTAGCTGGAGAAAGGGCGCGAGGCGTCCCAGTCGCTCGCACCGCCGCGGATCGTATCCCTAGTGTAGCCGCGCTTCGCCATGCCAGTGAGTATAGGTGTTTCGAGCGGTAAAGCTCGGGCGATCATCTATAATCTTGGTGGATCAAGCTCGAAGAAAAGGATCGCAACGAACATGCCAGAGAACAACGCTTTCGACGCGCAGACCACGCTAGAGACCGAGTCCGGCGAGGTAACTATCTACAGCCTCAAGACGCTCGACGAGAGGGTCGACGGGGACATCTTCTCGCTCCCGTTCTCGGTGCGCGTGATCCTCGAGTCGCTCCTCAGAAACTGCGGCGGAAAGTTCGTCGACGAAGAAGACGTGGAGGCTCTGGCCTCCTGGCCTGAGTCGATAGGGGAGGAGCTGGCGTATCTGCCGGCGCGCGTGGTGATGCAGGACTTCACAGGGGTGCCTGCGGTAGTGGACCTGGCGGCGATGCGGAGCGCGATGGAGGAGGTTGGGGGGGACCCGAAGAGGATCAACCCGCTCGTCCCAACCGACCTCGTGATAGACCACTCGGTGCAGGTTGACGCCTTCGGCTCGTCCGCGGCGCTGCAGTTCAACGCCGAGCGCGAGTTCGAGCGCAACCGCGAACGCTACGAGTTCCTCAAGTGGGGCCAGCAAGCCTTCGACAACTTCACGGTCGTGCCGCCGGCGACCGGCATCATCCACCAGGTCAACCTGGAATATCTGGCGAGGGTGGTACAGGTAATGGACGGCGTCGCCTTCCCCGATACCCTGGTCGGCACCGACAGCCACACGACGATGATCAACGGGCTTGGAGTGCTGGGCTGGGGGGTGGGGGGCATCGAGGC
>DASZKL010000122.1:0-11333 GCA_035947015.1 Rubrobacteraceae bacterium | reverse complement strand
GTTCACCTTGGGGTTGGGGAACACTCCAGGGTGAGGAGGGTGATGTCGTCCTCCTGCTCCCACCCTTCCCCTGTGAAGCGTTGAAGCTCCTCTAGCAGGGCGACGCTAAGGCCCCTGCCATCTTTCGAGCACTCGCTAAGCAGACCCCGAAGGCGAGGGGTTCCGAACATCCCCCCCTGGGGGTTGTGCGCCTCAATGAGCCCATCGGTGTAGAAGAGCACTCCCTCTCCCGGCCTCAGCACAGTCTCGTTCTCCTCGTAGCTCATCTGCGGCATCAGCCCCAAAGGCATCCCCCTGGCATCGAGTTCGCTCGTCGTGCCTTCGCGCCTGCAGCAGGGAAGGTTGTGGCCTGCGTTGGCGTAGATGAGGTGTCCGCTCTTGGGGTCGAGAATCGCATAGAAGCAGGTTACGAACATGTTGGGTGGGATGCGAGCCAACACCGCCTCGTTTACCCTTGAGAGTACCTCCCCAGGCGAAGCTCCCGTAGCTGTGGCCACGCCTCCAAGGAAGGCGCAGGTTGCCGTCATCACCAGCGCTGCGGGCACCCCTTTACCAGTTGCATCCCCTACTACGAGGGCCAACCTACCGTCGTCTAGCTCGAAGAACTCGTAGAAGTCTCCTCCAACCTCCCTGGCAGGCTGGAAGTAGGGGGTGATCTGCCATCCCTGAAGGGTGGGCACCTCTTTGGGGAGGGAGGCTTGCTGGATGGTTCTCGCCACCCTCATCTCCTGCTCTACGCGCTCGCGCTCGATCCTCTCTTGCTCTAGGCGCCGCCGCGTCGCCTCCAGTACACCAGTACTCTCGCTCCACTCCTCGACGATCTTGCCCCCCACAATGCGGTGGATGACGATAGCAGTCGACTGGAATTCCATTCCGCTAGGGGCTACGCCCAGAAACTCCCCTCGATCGTGGATGCGCTTCATGGTGAGGCGGCTAATGACCTTGTCCCCTTCGGCCGCTTGATCCTCGATGTTGACTCGGACGTCGGAGAAGATGGCCTGATCCTCGACAACGGTCTGCATGAAGCCCTCGCGGCCGGGCTCCTGGCCGGGAAGCAGGCTGTGATCGACGTAGTCAGGGTCGAGCAGCTCGTCCAGCGTCTCCAGGTCAGCGTTGGCGATGGCCTCCACGAAGCGACGCACCAGTGCCTTGTTCTCCTCCGCTAACGACACAGGAGCTTCCTCCTTGCCAACTCGCGTTTCTCCAGCTGGCCAACACCATGAGCATGATGCCACCTAGAGGTGTCCGGTGCATTGATCGGAGGCTTGTGCACCTGAAGATGTGTTCTCAGAAGGCACATGAACCATGCTGCGTAACCTCTCAGAGCCGTTGAGAGCCTCAGAGCACTCGGGCAGGTTATCGCGAGGATCTCCGCGAGGTACGCTGCACAGGGGTTAGCTCATGGGTATCTTCGAGGGTCAGCTCTTGGGTGTCTTCTTCGACGGTCGGGCGCGAGCGCAACCGTTTGCCAAACCTGCGTCGGAGCTCGCGTCTCCTGACGAGCCTGAACCGCAGTACCTCCGCCGCAGCTTCGAGCACAGCGAGCAGCACGAGCGTCAGCACACCAAGTCCCACGAAAAAAGCCAGGAAGACCGCCAACTCTTCGACTACGGGCGTTACCGCTCCCACGCTCTCAATCCTCGAATGTCCTCCTCGATCTACCTATGGCCACACTCGTGGTCCCGCGGGTACAATGAACCTGGGCGGGCCGCTACGGCGACTCGGGGGAGGTACTTCGAGACGCAACTACAGCCCGCCCCTAGGCTCACCTTACACGTCCGCTTCAACCATACAAGGTCTACCGTCTTGGACTTATACCTCAATCTCAGGTTGATCTCGCATGTGGTCCACACCTCTGCTGCTCTGGGGTCTGGCCTTCGCAAAGGAGGATGGCAAAGCCTACGACGTGGAAAGAGTGGACTATCATTAGCGAGAGGAGGTGGAGAACGTGGTAAATAAGGTGATGGTCGGACAGGATCACGAGGACGATAGGACCGAGGAGATCCGCCGGCGCGCACTTACGTGACCATCATCACCGGTCACCACTGAATGGGGCCGGATCGCGCGAACCGGTGGACGACGATCCCTATCGGTAGTCGACTGCGGCGGAGGCTCTCGTCGCTGAGGAGGTTGAAACCTTGGCTTACCTGGAAGGACAGCTTCGAAGAAGAACTGACGAGGCCGAGAATGAGCACACCGGCTACGTTCTCGAGGTAGAGGTTGACATGGCGGTGGTCCAGAACGCCCAGGAGATTGTCGGCGAGCAGGTGGCCGTCACCGGGGAGGTCGTGATCGTAGACTATCCCGATAGGGGCAAGGTTCTTATCTTCAGAGCAACCTCGGCGGCGGCGATAGAAGAAGAGATGGAGGAGATAGAAGAGGCCGAGTAGCGCTCAGCGATATTCTTCCCGGCTCTGGTAGATCGCCGGGTTCCGGTCCCCGAAGGCGTGCGAGTCGTCCGTAAGCCGCTTGTCGGAGCGGGCCGCATTCACCTCGGCGTTCACCAGGCCCTCCTCCGTCGCCCCCGCGAGCGCGAGGATGCCACCTGTAACGTCCACGACGCAGCTCCGTCCCAGGTAGCCGTCCCCGACACGATTGGCGGCGGCGACGAAGACGCGGTTGGCGTTGGCGCCAGCGATGCAGTGAACGTTCAGCATCGTGAGGTCGCCCCTGCGCTGGGTTTCGGGAACCCAATCGTCTGGGGCGTTGGATGGAACGCAGAGGATCTGCGCGCCCTTGAGGGCGAGGGTGCGGGCGGCTTCGGGGAACCAGGCGTCGTAGCAGATGAGGAGACCGATCCTCCCTACAGGCGTGTCGAAGACCGGCAGCTCCCGCCCCGGTTCGTACAGGTGCTTCTCTCGGTCCCAGAGGTGCGTCTTGCGGTAGCGTCCGATGACGCCTGGGCCGAAGAGGAGAGCTGAGTTGTACAGGGTGTCTTCTTCTCGCTCCAGTAGCCCGCCGACGAGGCAGATGCCTGCCTCTTCAGCCACCTCTTCCCAGGCCAGGGCAGTCGGTCCGCCGGGAATTATCTCCGCGAGCTCCAGGGCTCGCTCGCGAGGGCCCAGGTCGCACCCGGAGTTGGCGAGCTCCGGTAGTACCACGAGGTCTGCCCCCTCCGCACCCGCCCGATGGATGAAGTGGAGGGAGCGCTCGAGGTTGTGGTCGGGATCTCCGTCGTGGACGGCGTACTGGGCGCAGTACACGCGCACCTTCAGGCCCGCTCCTGACTAAGCTGTTCGACCTCTCCTTCGAAGAGCCCGATGATGCCGGCATCTGTTTTCAGGAGCAGCTCGCCTTCGGGGCCGAGATCCAGGGCTATCCCCTCCAGCACCTCCCCGGACCTGCGCACCCGCACCCGATTGCCGAGGGTGCAGTTGAGCGCCCGCCAGTCACCGAGGATGGCCCTGAAGTCTTCCAACCTCGCCAGCTCGGCGTCGAGGTGGGAGAGCAGGGATTCGAGCAACTCCAGCAGGTCTACGTCGTGGCCCAGCTCGGAGCGCAGCGTGGCTACCTCCCGCTCGGGGACCCCTAGGTCTTGCGGATCGACGTTGGCGTTCAGGCCAACCCCGAGGATGACGAAATCCAAGGGTTGCTCCGCTGCCGGGGGTAGCCGCTGCGCCACCACGGGGACGCTCGCCTCGGCGAGGATGCCGCAGATCTTGCGCCAGTCCACGAGCAGGTCGTTCGGCCACTTGATCCGCGCCTCCACCCCGAACCCTCGCAGCGCTTTCGCGACCCCCACAGCCGCCGCCTGCGTCGTGCGGACCGCCACCCTCGCCGAGACGCTCGGGCGCAGCACCAGCGACATCCACAACCCGCCGGGCGGCGAACCCCACCGGCGCCCGAGGCGGCCGCGGCCGCCGGTCTGCACCTTCGAGATGACGAGCGTCCCGTGCGGTGCGCCTTCGCGGGCCAGCTCGCGGGCGCGCACCTGCGTCGAGCCTATCTCCTCGTGCAGCTCGACCCTCGTCGCAAGGGGGCTCTTCAGGTTCTCGACTGCCCCCCGGTCCGGCTCGATCAAGGTATCCCCACCTCGTCCATGGTAGCCATCTCGCCCAGCACGCGGGCTGCGGCCCGCACGAGCGGTACGGCGAGGAGCCCGCCGGTACCTTCACCGAGGCGCATCGCCAGATCCAGTAGCGCTTCGAGACCAAGCTTCTCCAGCGCAAGCCGGGCTCCGGGTTCGGTCGAGAGGTGTCCGGCTACCGCGTAGTCGATCGAAGCTGGCGCGAGACCCCGGGCTACGAGCGCAGCCGAGCTCGAGGCCACGCCGTCGAGGAGAACCGGTATTCTGTAGACGGCCCCCATAAGGATCAGACCGACGATCGCAGCGTGCTCCAGTCCGCCGAGCGCGGCGAGAGCGCCAAGAGGATCTCCGGGATCGGGGCGGTGAAGATCCAGGGCCTTCTCTACCACCCCTATCTTCACTTCCAGTGTCGCGTCATCTATCCCGGTGCCGCGCCCCGTCACCTCCGTCGCCGAGCGCCCGGTGAAGGCTGCTATGAGGCAGGCTGCGGGGGTGGTGTTTCCGATCCCCATGTCCCCTGTGACGAGCAGGTCCACCCCGCCGCTCTCGACAAGCTCCTCAGCGATGCCGGCGCCTGCCAGAACCGCCCGTGCAGCCTCCTCCCGATCCATCGCCGGTCCCTGGCTCAGATCATCGGTGCCACGCCTCACCTTCGCGCTGCGAAGAAGGGGGTGGCGCCCGAGCTCCGAAGCGACGCCGACGTCCAGCACGCTCACCCGCGCCCCAACGGTCATGGCGAGAGCGTTGACCGCCGCGCCGCCGACGCAGAAGGTCTCGACCATAGCCGCTGTCACCTCACTGGGCCACGGCGATACGCCTTGTGCCAGTACCCCGTGGTCCCCGGCACAGATCACGACGGCCGGGTTCTCCGGTACGGGTGGCGGGCACCCTCCGGCCATCCCCGAGAGCCTCGCCCCGAGATCCTCGAGCCGCCCCAGGCTCTCCGGCGGCTTGAGTAGACGTCGGTGCCGCTCCCTCGCCGCTTCCGCCGCGGTAGTGTCGGTGGGTTCGACCTCTGCGGCTAGCTCACCTACCCGGCCCTCGAACGCCACGGTTAGTGATGGTGGTCGTGACCGTGGGAGTGGCCGGGCTCGTCGGGGTGGTAGTGGGGTGTTGCGGGGGCACCGACCTTCTCCTCGAAACCCGGCAGGGCGTCCCTGTGGACGCAGACGTCACAGTTCATGCGGATATCACCCTCGAACGATTCGCGGTAGCGCTCCAGAACCAGGTCTGCCACCCCGGCGTCGGGTCCGAAGTAGCCCGCGTATCGCACCTCGACCCCTTGGTGCTGTGCGGCGAACTCCTCGCTCTGTTTCCTGATGCGCTCCTCCAGAACACCGGTGAACAGAAAGTAGGAGAAGACGACGATGCGCCGGGCGCCCAGTTTCTCACACCGCGCCAGGGCCCCGAGCACATCCGGCGGGGCGAGGCTCACGAAGGCGGTCTCGACCATGGGGTACGGACGACCCTCGTAGAAGAGGCGGGCTATCTTCGCGAGGTCGGAGTTGGCGTCAGGGTCTGAAGAGCCGCGACCGACGATGAGGACGGCGGTCTCCCCCTTCTCTTCCTCCGTTAAGACGGTGGAGATCTTCTGGTCCACGAGTGCGAGCAACTCGGGACGGATGCCCAAGGCCCGGCCGTAGTGGAAGTCGAGGTCGGGGTGGCTCGTCTTCTCGCGCACAAGGGACGCCGGGATGTCGTCCTTGGCGTGACCGGCGGCGAGCAGCATGAGTGGGACGGCGGAGATCTCGCGCGCCCCCTTTTCGACGAGCCTGTTCACGCACTCGGAGATCGGGGGCCGCGAGAGCTCGATAAAGCCGCCCTCGATGGGGAGAGTACTGGCCCTCTTCCGCACCAGAGAGACGAGCTCGTGGAACTCCCTCGCTCCCCTAGGGTCGCGGCTCCCGTGACCCACGATCAGGAGTGCGGGATCTCTACCTCTCGACCTCTTTCCGTTCGCTGCCAGGGGCAGATCTCTCACTTCAATCCTCCTCGAAGTACAACAACGCGTTCAGCGCCGCCGCCGCGACCGCCGAACCGCCCTTGGGTCCGCGGTTCGTCACCGCCGGCAACCCGCTATCGACAAGCCTATCCTTAGACTCGGCTGCGCCCACGAACCCGACCGGCAGCCCGACGACGAGCGCCGGATCGACATCAAGCTCCAGAAGCTCGAAGAGCGCCGTCGGCGCGTTGCCTATAACCCACACGGCCCCCTCCCCTATCTCCTCCGCCGCAACCCTTATTCCTGCGGCGGAACGTGTGAGGCCGAGATTCTCGGAGAGCCACCTCGCGCGGGGATCGGAGACGGAGCATATGACCTGGCGGGCCGTGATCCCCGCGGCAACCATCCCGACGTCAGCGATGATCGGGGCTCCCCGACGCAGAGCCTCGAGCCCGCTCCTCAGGGCCGTTTCATCGAGAACGAGGGTAGCCGCGTACTCGACGTCGGCGGAGGCGTGGATCACACGCTCGGCTACGGCGCGGGAGAGCGGCCCGAGGTGCGAGAGATCCACTAGCTCGCGCAGTATGCGGTAGCTCTCTTCCTCAATCGGGTGCACGCGCCTCATCGTTCCTCTTCTCCCCCGGCGACCTCTACGCACGCCGCGACAGGGCACACCTCGGCGCACTCTGCACATCCCGTGCAGCGCTCCTCGATGACGACGAGGGGTGAGGGATGCTCTCGCGGAGAGGGCCGGATCGCCCGCTCCGGGCAGGTTCTTATGCAGGCCCCGCAACCCGCGCAGAGGTCGGTGACGGTGAAGATCCTCACGACTCGTACCCCCTGGGCGTCACCATGCGGCCCGCCCTGATCTCCGTCCGGGAGTTGCCGACTATGACGGTGGTCAACATGTCGACGTCCTCGGGCCGGAGCGAGCCGAGGTCGGTGAGGATCACCATCTGTCCCTCGCGGTAGGCGTCCCTTACGATCCCGACCGGCGTGTCGGGGGAGCGGTGTTCCAGCAGGATCTCACGCGCCTTCCCGAGTTGCCAGTCGCGGCCCTTCGAGCGGGGGTTGTAGAGCGCGACCACGAAGTCGGCCTTGGCTGCCGCCCGCACCCGCTCCCGGATAATCTCCCACGGCGTCAAGAGATCAGAGAGGCTGATAGAGCAATGATCGTGGCCCAGGGGAGAGCCGAGCAACGAGGCCGCCGCCTGCGCCGCGGTTACGCCCGGCACGACGACGACTTCTACATCCTCGCCTGCCAGCTCCAGCGCCGGCGAGGCCATCGCGTATACGCCAACGTCGCCGCTCGAGACCAGCGCCACGCTCCCCCCTGCTCGGGCTTCGGCGAGGGCCCCTCTTGCGCGTTCGATCTCGCTCCCGAGCGGCGGCGTCGAGACCCGCGTCCCCGGACGCAGCAGGTGCCGGATGCGATCCACGTACTGTCCGAGGCCGACGACCAGCTCGGATGCGCCGAGCGCCTCGCGGGCGAGCGGTGGGATCAGGGCGTCATCTCCCGGACCGAGGCTTACCAGGAAGAGCCTGCCCCGCACCGGCAGCCGCCCGACGGCGACGGTCACGTTCTCTGACTTCTGCTTCTCCACAAGAAGTCTCGCCCCGCTCGCGAGCACCGAGGCCTCCGCGACGCTCGGCGTCCCGACGGCGTTCTCCACGACGGGCGAAGGGTTCGGGACCTCCACAGCCGAGAGCGCTTCGGCGTTGTAGTACCGGAGCGGCACGCCGAGCTCCTCCGCAGCCGCAAGCAACCCGGCCTCGTCCGACTTCGCGTCTACGCTCGCCAGCGACGCGATGCTCTTTACGGCGAGCCTCGCCTCGGCGAAGGAAGAGCGGATCAAAGCCAATATCTCCCCGACCCCCGCTCCCCGACTGCACCCGACGCCGACGACGAGCGAGGGCGGACGATAGGTAACGGCGGGGCGCGACGCGCCCACGATTCGGTCGGAGATAAGGATCACGGGCGGCTCGGGGTCTTCCGCACGCACCACGTTCTCGGGCAGCGGCCCGAGCGGCAGGCGCACGTCGGAGACCAGGTTGACCCGCTCCCCCGAGACGAGCGCCGCCCCTACCGCAGCGACGTCGGAGTCGTCTTCCACTTTGAAACCCAACCTCGCCCCTAGCGAGTCGAGCGCCGGGACGCCAACGGCATCGCTCGCCGTCGTTACCACGGGGGTAGCACCCAAGGTGTCTGCCACGCGCCCGGCAAGCGCGTTCGCGCCGCCCCTGTGCCCGCCGACGAGCGCCACGGCGAACCTTCCGGCGTCGTCAACGCAGACCACGCCGGGATCGCGCAGCTTGTCTTCAAGCAGCGCCGCGACGATGCGAACGGCGGCTCCAACGGCGAGGAAGAGGACAATGCCATCGCACTCCTTCCACGCCCTATGCAGGGCTTCCCCCGGCCTACCCTCGTAGAGGCGAGCGTCGGGCCAGCTCCGTTCGAGGTGGGCGGCACGAGTGCGGCCGTTGGCGGTGGCAGCGACGATACCGATCACGGTCTCCTCCCCGACACGATGAAGACCGGCGTCCCGGCGGCGAGGCGGTGTAGGGCCCCGATGCCCCTCACGCGGGAGGCCTGCAAGAGGATACTCTCGACCTCCAGACCGCAATCCTCGAGGATCTCTCCGGCCGGGACGACTCGTTCGAGGGTGACGAGGGTAAGGACGACGGACCGCCTGGCACGGACGGCGCAGACCTTGACGATCTCCTCGAAGGCGTCACCCGACCCGCCGATAAACACCGCATCGGGATCAGGCAGGTCGTGGAGCGTCTCCGGGGCCTCGCTCTCGACGACCCGAACGCAGGCTCCATGGCGGGTGGCGTTCTCGCGGATCCGGGCGCAGCTTTCGGGATCTCGCTCCACCGCGACGGCGGCGGCACCGTGACGAGCGCACTCTATGGCAACGGAGCCGCTGCCCGCGCCGATGTCCCAGACGAGGTCGCCGGTACCCGGCCCGAGGCGCGCGAGAACGAGCGCGCGCGTCTCGAGCTTGGTGATCATACCGGATCGGTGCTCGAAGGCGTCTTCTGGCAGCGCCCAGCGGCCGGGGCTCTCGATGCCGGAGGAGATCCACCCTCTTCTTCCGGTCGCCCGGCCCTCGTCCAGGACGAGCACCACGTTCGGGTCTCTCCACTCCAGTTCGGCGATCTCTTCCGCCCTTCCCCCGAACGTGCGTTCGTCCGGCTCGCCGAGCTTCTCGGCGACGAAGAAGGTGCGCTCCCACCCAGCCAGTTCCCGCGCGAGCTCGCCGGGACCGAACTCCGGAGAGGTGAGGACCGCCACCTTCGGGTGCGTCCTGCAGACGTTCACGGCGCGGCGGGGATCACGCCCGTGGGCGCTCACCGTGATCGCATCATCCCACGAGAGCCCGGCCCGAGCGAAGGCGAGCGCGACGGAGGAGACGCCGGGGAAGACGCGCAGGTTCTCGGCCCCGAAGCGCTCGCCGAGGAGGCGCACGATGCCGAAGAAACCCGGGTCTCCGGAGGCCAGCACCACGACCGGTCCCTCGGCCTCCTCGATCCGCCCCAGCCCCTCGGAGAGATCGCCCTCGAGGTAGGCGGCGCGCTCAGATCCTATGCCTAGTCTCTCGAGCTGCCTTCTTCCCCCGACCACGAGCATGGCCTCTTCGAGGAGCCGCCGCGCCTCCGCGCCCAAGGTGGCGCCTTCCAGCCCTATGACGGTTATCCGGCTCACCCACCCCTCCAGGACGTCAGATCCAGGGCACCGGGGCTCGCGCCGACCGGTTCCAGCGTATCGAAATCCACCATGATGGCGTAGATCTCCAACTCTCCCCCGGCGTAATCCCTGAGGTTAGCCGCTACCCGCTCGCAGAGGAGATGGGGTGCGCCCTCCAACCCAGCGGCACGCCAGAGCTCGTAGGCGTGGCGGGCCGTGGTGGCCCCTCTCACCTCCTCGATCAGCCGCGGAGTACCGCCGGCTTCGCGGGTGATCTCCGCGAGGAGCTCGTTGTCCACCTTCGAGCGGGTCCAGTGGGTCATCATGACACCCGCGGCGAGCTTGGTGAGCTTGCCAGCCATCCCTACGAAGAAACCGCGCCTGAGCCCGTTCTCGATAGCTTGCCTTATCGCGCTTCCGGTGAAGTCTCCGACCTCTATGAAACAGACTTCCTCGAGGTCGGGCAGGAGGCGCATCGCAGCCCTCTCGGTGAGACCGCCTGTAGAGAGGATGAAGGTGTCGTACCCCTGCGCACCCATGACGTCTATCGCCTGCAGCACGCTCGCGGCCCAGGCTGCGGTCGAGAACGGTCGAACGATACCCGTCGTGCCGAGGATGGAGATGCCGCCGACTATGCCGAGCCTGCCGTTGGTTGTCTTCTCAGCCATCTTCTCGCCGCCGGGGACGCTTATGACGACACGAACCCCCCTCGCTCCAGGGTCGAGAACCTCTTCGACCGAGTAGGAGATCATACGCCGCGGAACCTCGTTTATCGCCGGAGCACCGACCGGGAGCCCGAGGCCCGGCTTCGTTACCACACCCACACCCTCCCCGCGGTGCAGTGCCAACCCCCTCTCCTCCCTCCACGAAACGCGGGCGGTGAGGTGCGCGCCGTGGGTAACGTCAGGGTCGTCTCCGGCGTCTTTGACTACAACTGCCTCTGCCCAAGATCCTCCGACCTCGCAGCGCTCGACCCCGAAGGAGACGCGTCGCTCGTCGCCCTTTCTCGGCAGCCTCACCTCGACCCTCTCCTGCGGCTCCCCGGTGAGCAGCGCCGCGGCGGCGGCCTTGGCGGCGGCTGCGGCGCATGTGCCTGTGGTCCAGCCGGCCCTGAGCTTCTCGTCCTTCGCCCGCGCCATGCTTGGGGGCATGGAGGGCTCGCGCAGCTTCCGGTTAGGAGGCATCGGCCCCCTTCTTCTCTGCCTTGCGGAACATGTGGGAGAAATGCGGGCTGTACAGGTGGGAGCGGGTCCCGCCCGCCCCGAGACCGGGGCCGACCAGGATGAGCGCCTGCCGCGTAAAGCCCGCCTCCCTGATGCTGTCGGCGAGCTCCTCGAGCGGGCACTCGATCACCTGCTCGTCAGGCCAGCTCGCCTTGTGGACGACGGCGCATGGGGTATCTGGGGCGTAGCCTCCCTCGAGGAGCTCCCGCTGCAGGGCGAGCGGGCGCGCAGCGGAGAGGAAGATCGCCATCGTCGTCCCGTGAGAGGCGAAGCTCTGTATCTCCTCACCCTCAGGCATCGGGGTGCGGCTGGCCCTGCGGGTCAGGATCACCGACTGCGATACCTCGGGCACGGTCAGCTCCCGCCCGATGGCCGCAGCCGCCGCACCCAAGGAGGAGACCCCTGGCACGATCTCCCAGGAGAGCCCGAGCTCATCGCAGAGCTCTATCT
>DASZKL010000121.1:0-3032 GCA_035947015.1 Rubrobacteraceae bacterium | reverse complement strand
GCTCTTCCTCTCTCCCGTAAGCGGCGGCACGCTGCAGCGGCTCTACGCTACCGGACACCCGCCCGAGCAGAAGCACTACGAGTGGGAGGAATAGCATTTCAGCACGCTCCGGCTTCGCCTCCGCTTGTCAGCACGTCCCCTATAGGGGACTTCTCAGCACGCCTGCTTCGCAGGCTTGTCAGCCACTCAGCAAGAGCTGACAGCTGAAAGTGAGGACCTTTAGGTCCGAAGCGTGCTGACAAGGCGCGAAGCGCCGTGCTGAGAAGCTGGCGACCATAGGGAGCAAGCGTGCTGATAAACTTAAATAATGCTTACGAGCGTGGAGATCTTGCACTCCGCCAGAGCGTAGTTCTCCCTCTTGCGAGCCGACCGGACAAGGTACTCTAGGCAATTTGCCCGGCAGTCGACCTTGCCGCAGGGGATCTCAATCGTCCCGAGATCCTCTACGATGCGCACCACGGGGTCGAGACCGTCGCCAGGCAGCGCGTCCGTGCGACGCACGTACTCACCCTCCTCGTAGTGTTCGCGCTCGTAGCGAAACACGGTCATGAACGAATTGTACACTCGCTTGACCTGGATCACATAAAGTGCGTGCACATGAGCCGCGAGGCGATGCGCGGTGGTGACATCCCAAGAACTCCAGCCACCCCCTGCCGAACTCCCAATAACAACTCGATAACACTCCAATTAAATGTTCGTTAAAGGCCTTGATCCCCCAAGAACACGTGCTAGGTTGTGTATATGTGCCTATAGCACATAGGTGCAGACAAATGCTATTGGAAGGAGGGCGAGATGGCCTTGGGCCTGGAGCTCGCCCACTTCTTGAGGGACGTGAAAACAGAGGATCGCCGGAGCGTGGATCGGGCGCACGGGCGCAGGGGGTGTTTAGCTACGAGCACGGGTGTACTGACGGAGATGAGGGTAAGTGGAAGGACGGCGGCGCTACGCCGGCGGTTCGAGGGGGCGCTCCGGCGTCTGTGGGGTGGGGGATGGCCCATCTTGCAGACGGCGGTTGCCGCGGGCCTCGCGTGGTATCTGGCGACGGTGGTGCTCGGGCACGAGAGCCCCTTCTTCGCCTCGATAGCCGCGGTAATCTCGTTGGGAGTCGCGGTCGGTCAGGAGGGGCGTCGGGCGGCCGAGCTCGTCTTCGGGGTGGCTTGCGGTCTCGCGGTCGCGGATCTCCTTGTGCTCGCCATCGGCACAGGGCCGGTCCAGATCGGGGTCGTGGTGGCCCTGGCGATGGCGGCGGCCATGCTGCTAGGTGGGGGGACGCTGCTCGTGACCGAGGCCGCCGTCTCGGGGCTACTGGTGGTCACCCTCGACCCTACCACCCAGGGTCTGTCGCCTGACCGTTTCTTCGACGCGCTCGTGGGCAGCGGTATAGCTTTGGGGATCAGCGCGCTCTTCCCCAACGATCCGAGGCGGATGGTCGAGCGGGCGATGCACCCGATCTTCGACGAGTTCATCATCATGCTCGGGGAGATGACCGCCGCGTTGCACACAGACGATCTGAAGCTGGCCGAGCACGCGCTGGATAAGGCGCTGGAGCTCGACGCCAGGGTGAGCCGCCTCAAAGAGGCTCTGGCCGCGGGGTACGGGACGGCCCGGCTCTCCCCGCCAAGGCGGCGGGACCTCGGGTATCTCGCCCGCTACGCGGCCGTCGCGGACCAGCTGGACCTCGCGGTGCGCAACACTCGGGTTCTGGCTCGGGACGTCGTTAACCTGTTACAGGACGACAAGCACGCCCCGGAGGAGCTCTCCGAAGCCCTCCTCGACCTGGCCAGGGCGGTGGAGACCCTCGGCGCCTACCTCGAAAGGTTTGATCATCTCGACACGCGTCACTTCGCGCTGCAGGCCGCCGAGAGCGCTACCTCCGTGCTCAGGGAGCGCAACGATCTGGAGACCAGCATGCTCGTAGGCCAGATTAGATCCACGGCGATGGATCTCCTGCGCGCGTCCGGCATGGACTACTCCGAGTCGCGGCAGGCGCTCAGGGAGGCTGCGCGCCACGTCTCGGAAGAGAGGGAAGGAGCCAAAGGCTAACGGGCCCGGTCGTCTACAATTCCCTCATACGATTGAGGCTACAAAGTCCGGAGTGCCAATGAGCCAGATGTCCACCCTTCAGCGGACCGTCGCGGACTTCGTGGAGGAGGCCGGGATCGAGACCTCGGTTCACGCGAGGATGCTCGACCTCGTCTCGGAGGTCGGCGAGCTCTCTAAGGAAGCCCTCAAAGCCACGGAGTACGGGCACGCGCCGTTCGACCCACCGGAGAGCTGGACCGACGAGGTGGGCGACGTCCTCTTCGCCCTGGTGTGCCTCGCCAACAGCACAGGCGTGGATCTGGAGGGGTCCTTGCACGGGGCGCTGAGCAAGTATCGCGAGAGGATCTCCCTCCAGGACGACGCCGGATCAGGGCTGTAGTGGTCGAGGGCTTGCGGGGTCGCGTTGCGCTCGTTACGGGGGCGAGCCGGCGTCGGGGAATAGGTAGTGCCATATGCCGCGCGCTCGCCGGAGAGGGAGCGGACATCTTCTTCACGCACTGGGGTCCCTTCGACCGCACCCAGCCCGTTGGGGAGGACACCGAGGCCCCGAATGCGCTCCGCGAGGAGCTGCGCGGTATGGGCGTCCGGGCTGAGGGCATGGAGCTGGATCTCTCCCACCCTGACTCGCCCGAGCGGCTCCTTGACGCGGCCACCGAGAGGGTGGGCCCCGTCTCCATCCTCATAAACAACGCGGCGTACTCGACCCGCGATGGCTTCGAGAGGCTGGACGCAGAGACCCTCGACGCGCACTACGCGGTCAACCTGCGCGCCGCTGCGCTTCTCAGCGTCGGGTTCGCGCGGCGGTATTCGGGCGGGCCTGGGGGCAGGATCATCAACCTCACCTCCGGGCAGTCACTCGGGCCGATGCCCGAGGAGCTCGCCTACGCCGCGACCAAGGGGGCTATCGAGGCCTTCACTGTCACGCTCGCGGCTGAGGTCGGACACAAGGGCATCACCGTCAACGCCGTGAACCCCGGCCCGACGGACAC
>DASZKL010000120.1:0-3258 GCA_035947015.1 Rubrobacteraceae bacterium | reverse complement strand
GACGCTACGGGAGGGGTCGTGACCCGCTCCTACGTGAGCATGATGCGCAAGGGGCGGATCGAGAACCCCGGCTTCGACAAGCTCAGGGCGATAGCGAAGGCGATGAACTTCCCGCCCGAATTGTGGTTCGCCGAAGCCGATGGGGTCAGCAACGCAGCCAGGGTGGAGCAGCCGAAAAGGAGGCGTGCCATCTCAGACCGGCTGAACCACCTCTTCGATACCATCAAGAACGAGAGAACGGGCGAGCCATACACCAACGCCGAGGTAGCCCGCATGAGCGTGGGGGATCTTACCGAAGCTGATGTCGAGGGGGTCAGGACTGGAGCACTCGAGAACCCCACCATAGGCCAGGTTGTCGCCCTCGCTGAGGCGTTCGGCGTCCATCCTTCGTACTTTCTCGACACGGGGAAGGAGCCGGCGCTGCTCGGAGAGCATGAGCTAGACGCGCTTGGAGACCAGAGGGCACGCGCGATCCTCAACGAGAGCCTGGGCCTCTCCGACCGGGAGAAGGACATGGTGCTGGACATGATCCAGCACCTCGGCAAACTGCACGATTCCCGGTAGAGCTCGCGTCTCAGCGCCTCAGAGCTGCGGGATCCGACGATCATCCCACTCAAGACTCCCCTCTTCACGCGCGTGGTGACACCTGATGCCCGCCTTAACCGGGTTCGTCAATAAATTAAACCATCGTACAGTAAACTTGACATAGCCTGGAGATTGTCGTAACGTGGCGCCCCGAGCCCTCGGGGGCTACGGGCGGAGGGAGACAGGTGGGAGACGGACCGGGGAGTCCGGGACGCACTCTGACCGCGAGCTGAATCGAAAGGTTCGAGCGCTGGCAGGACTACACGCGGGCACGTTGGATACATCGGCGAGACCCGAGAATTGCCGCGTTGGCGGTGGGGGACCGGGCGGCCGACCGCGGTGCCTGGAAGGAAGGTGCGACCGGGCGCTCGCGGGTCTCTCGCTCGATCTCAGAAGGTTGGATCTCCCGACTTTCATGGGGGAGGTCGCTCGGCGCGTCAGGGAGGTGCTCGGCGCGGAGTTCTGCGAGGTCCTGGAGCTTGTGGTGGATGGGGAGCGCCTGCTGCGTCGTGCGGGCGATGGTTGGGAGGAAAACCTCATCGGCCTTGGTTCGGCAGGCACCGCCCTCGAGCCAGGGGCCGTCCTGTCCCCGGGGGATCCCATAGTGATCGAGGACGCACATCACAGGGCCCGCTCGACCGCCAGCGGTATAAGCACCCTGATAGGCGCCAACGGGCGCACCTTCGGCATACTGGGCGCCTACTCCACCGCCCAACGCCGCTTCACGGAGGAGGAAGTCGGCTTCCTGAAGGACGCCGCGGAGTTGCTCGGCGTGGCCGTCGAGCGCGAATTCTGCGAGAGGAGTTACCGGCGCGCCCTCGAGAAGGAGAGACTACGGGCCGACGTCGCCGAGAAGAGGTATGGCATCCTTCAGGAAGCCAACGTAGTCTTCACTACCGTTCCCGACGGCCTCGCGGCCCTCGTTGCCGTCGCGCGCCTCGCGGTGCCTGCTCTCGCCGACTGGTGCTTCGTGGAGTTGGTTGAGGACGACGGAACACCCCGTCCGAGAATAAGGCGGCTCGTCGCGGCGCCCTCCGGGGGCGGGGAGGCCGAGGAGCGTATGGCGCGGGAACTCAAGCGCCACTACCCGCTGGATCCGAATTCCCCGCACGGTACCCCGAAGGTGCTGCGTACCGGCAGGCCGGAGTTGATCCCCGAAGTGCGCGACGAGATCCTCCAGGGTTGTGACGGCGCGTACCTGCGCTGGATGAGGGATCTTACGCCCAGCTCTTACCTTTGCGTGCCGCTGCATGCCGGCCTGCGCCTGGTCGGTTCGATGGGGTTCGTCTTATCGGCTGCGCACTCGGGCAGGCATTACGGGCCGGGGGACCTTGTTCTGGCCGAGAGCCTCGCCCGCTGCAGCGCCCTCGTTGTGGCGAACCTCCTCGAAATGAGCGCTGAGCCGGGGCACATTCAAAGGCTCAGAGAGTCGCCGAGCCACGGCCAGAGGGTCATCCGTTCCGCTGGTTCCGGCGGCCCCGCTCTGACACCTCGCCAGCTGGAGGTCCTTCGGCTGCTCGACAGCGGCATGCGCGTCCACCAGATAAAGTCCGAACTGAAGCTCTCCGAGCCGACAGTCCGCACCCACATCCGGGCTATCCTCCGAGCGTTCGGAGCGTGCTCGCAGCTCGAAGCTTTGCACAGGGCCCGCGGTCTAGGTTTCGTCGGCGGCATCTCCCAGGACGCCGGGCGTGATCTGTTTCGATGATGTTCCCGTGCTGCAAAAACCATCAATAAATCATCAGTTTTGATGACGCGCCGGTCCCCTCTCAGGGGGAGACTGTCACCCATGAGAGCGAGCTGCAGGAGCCCGGTAAGAAGGCTTGTGAGATCCAGGCTTTCGGGCGATGCGTCATGGGTGGCCGTTCGGGCCCCTCCTCTATTCGAGGGTCGACCGCAACGAAGCTCAGCGCCGCTCGTGAGCAGAAAGGAGGTTGGCGGATTGACGGTAGTGGTTGCTCATCCCCTTCTGGAGGATGTCTCTTCGGAGGAGGCGGCGAAGCGCTTGCTTCCGGACATATTCGGGGAGGATGCTCTCTCCGAGTCAGGGGAGCGCAAGGCTTCGAACCTCTACGAGGCTCCCGAAGCAGAGGTCGAGCACGTAGAGCGCGAGACCGAGTCCTACCTGGCCTGGATCATCGTTCTGGGCTTCGTCACATACGCGATCGCGCTGTACTGGGCAGCTAAGTGCAACAGGATGGGTGGAGACCCCTCAATTAAGTTCAGCTTGCTCAGGGGCTTCGTGGTCCGATACACCATACAAACACGCGCCTATCCTCACGGTCTGTGCCGTAAAATAAGCTGCATGCGGTTGCTTAGAACATCGCCAAGCTGACAGAAAGGAGGCGGCGCGGGCCGCTCCGATCTGGGTAAGAAGCCCGCGCCACACTCTATGGGGAGTGTACCAGAGGACAAACGTAAGCAGCAGGCGCAACAAGTCTGGCGCTATTGGAGGAAGCTAGTCAGTGAAAGTGAATCAGCTTTAAATGACTGGACTCAAGCGGAGTTCGAGCAGCGTGAGCGGGACACACTCAAGAGGCTGGCGGAACTCTGTCTGCCGGAAATAAGCGAGGCATTCCAAGAAGTTGGGCTTGAGCGCTTCTCAGAAATTACTACGAGGATTACGTCTGCCGCAATATATCGCGCGGTAAAGACTGTTACGGAGAGCAGGCG
>DASZKL010000119.1:0-3325 GCA_035947015.1 Rubrobacteraceae bacterium | reverse complement strand
CTGGTATAGAATCTGGTAGAGGAGCCTGAGAGCTTGGAAAATCTGGACATCATCTTCTGGGCCGTGCTGGCCGCCCTGGCTTTCGCAGGGGAACTTCTTACCGTCTCCTTCTTCCTGCTCTTCTTCTCGCTCGGGGCTCTCGTCGGGCTCGTGATGGCCCTTATCGGGCTGGGGCCCGTCGTGCAGGCGATAGGCTTCGTCGTTGCCTCGGTTCTCAGCATGGCGGTGCTCAGGCCGGCGCTCATGCACAGGATCTCCTTCCGCGGGAGCGAAAGGTACGTGGGGCGCGGGAACATCGCGGGGAAGAGCGGGGTCGTCACAGACGCGATCGAGCCGGGCGCCAGTGGCACGGTGCGGATAGGGAGCGGGGAGTTCTGGACGGCCAGGGCCATCTACCCCGACCAGAGGATAGACTCGGGCACCCGGGTTCGGGTGCTGGACACGGATGGGATCACGGCCCTCGTTGAGGCCGTGGGGATCGAAGAAGGAGAGAAGCCATGAGCGTTGGCCTTATAGTTATTGGCATCCTGGCGCTGGTCGTCTTCCTGGTGGTCGCGCGGAGCGTGCGGGTCATCCCGCAGAGCCGGGTGGCCATCGTGCAGCGGCTGGGACGCTACCACCGGACCGCGCAGAGCGGGCTGACCGTCGTGGTACCCGTGGTGGATAAGATGCTGCCCAAGACCGACCTGCGGGAGCAGGTAGTCGCCTTCCAGCCCCAGGCGGTCATCACCAACGACAACGTCGGGATGCAGATCTCGACGGTCGTCTACTACCAGGTCGTGGACGCCCGCGCCTCCGAGTACGAGGTCGCAAACTTCCACCTGGCGCTGGAGCAGATAACCCAGACCACGCTACGAAACGTCATCGGCAACCTTACCCTCGACAAGACGCTAACCTCGCGCGACGAGATCAACGCCAAGCTCCGAACGGTCCTCGACGAGGTTACGGAGAAGTGGGGCATCAGGGTGACGAGGGTGGAGCTTAAGGAGATCATCCCTCCGCGCGACATCCAGCAGGCTATGGAGAAGCAGATGCAGGCCGAGCGCACCCGCCGCGCCGCGATCCTGACCGCCGAGGGGAACAAGCGCTCGGCCATCCTGCAGGCCGAGGGCGAGAAAGAGTCAGCGATCCTCAGGGCCGAGGGCGAGCGCGAGGCGGCCGTCCTGCGGGCCGAGGGCGAGGCCGCGGCCTACCGCAACGTCCAGGGCGCCCAGATCGAGATGACCGGCCGCCTCTTCGAGCGGCTCGAGAGCTCAGATCTCTCCCCCGAAGCCCTGCGGTTCCTCTACCTCAGGGCGCTCCCCGAGATGGCGAAGGGCCCGGCGAGCAAGCTCTTCGTGATCCCCTCCGAGATACAGGACCTCGCCGGGACGATCGGCACCCTCGCCGGTGGGGCATCCCTCGCCAACGAGGGCGCCCCGGAGGGGGACCAGCGCAGGATCGACGCCCCGGACGGCACGCCCGGCCCGAGCCCGGATCTCCAGCCCTAGCGATCTCCGCCCGAAGGGTCGGGTGGGCGAAGCGCGCGAGCAGGCTTGCGCGTAAGGGGGTTCGCATCGCCTCAGGTCTTCGGTAGTTACCATATACGAGCGCCGGCGATGCAGGGAGGAGCAAATGAGAGTTCTGATCAGCGGTGCGACGGGTTCTACCGGGTCGGCTCTGATCCCGGCCCTCGAGGCCGACGGCCACGGGATAAGCCGACTGACTCGTCGGCCCAGTTCGCGAGATGATATCGGCTGGGACCCTTCGGCGGGCGAGATAGATGCCGCGCGCCTCGACGGTCACGACGCGGTGATCCATCTCGCTGGTGAGACCCTCACCGAGGTGCCCTGGACCTCGGAGAAAAAGGCCCGCATCATGAACAGCCGGGTGGAGGGAACACGCCTGCTCTCGGAGTCCATCGCCGGACTCTCAGATCCGCCTGGAGTGATGGTCTCCGTCTCGGGCATCAACTACTACGGCAACAGGGGAAACGAACTCCTGCGTGAGGACAGCGGGCTCGGGAGCGGTTTCCTCTCCAGGGTCTGCCAGGCGTGGGAGCAAGCGGCGGACCCGGCGCGGGAAGCCGGCATCCGGGTCGTGCACCCCAGATTCGGTATCGTGTTCCCCCAGGGGTTTTCCCTGAACCTTCTGGGTCTCGAGCTGGGCATCAGACACCCCAGGTTCGAGATCGCGCTGGGCACACGAGATCGGACGTTCGCCAGGCTTCCGATCTACAGGCTTACCGGGGGAGGCTGGATCGGGTCGGGCAAGCAGTACTGGAGCTGGCTCGTTACCGACGATATGGTGGGTGTGATCCTCCACGCCCTCACTACCGATTCTCTGCAGGGTCCGGTCAACGCTGTGCCGAACCCGGTAACCGCTCGCGAGTACACGGAGACCCTGAACCGCATCTTGAACCGTCCCACCGTGTTCCCGCTCCCCGCCTCCCTGGCCCGGATGGCGCTTGGTGACTTTGCGGAAGAGATGCTCCTTGCCAGTATCCGTGCCGATTCCACCAAGCTCAGAGAATCTGGCTACGAGTTCCGCTACCCGTATCTGGAGGGCGCCCTGCGGCACCTGCTCGGGCGGTAGGCCGATTCAGCTCGTCGCGACGGTCAGGCACACGGCCGGGAACTCGTAGCCCGCACTGGAGCGGTACGACCTTGCTTCTCTCGGGCTCCTCTAGCTCAGAATCTCGGCCCCGAAACCCGCCTCTCGCAGAAGCTCGCGGGCTAGCGGGGCGGCCTCCACGTCCAGCGTCAGAACGAGGGCGGCGCGCTCGGTGTTGGAGTGCCTCACGTAGAGGTCGAGGATGTTTATGTTGTTAGAGCCCATGAGGGTCGTCACCTCGGCGAAGACGCCGGGGCGGTTCTCGACGGGTATTGCAAGGTCCACGTTCTCGTCGCTCTTCTCGACGAGGATGCCGCCCAGAGCGTCGTAGGCCTCGCGGGCGTCTCTGAAGCGGCGCTCCATGCTCTCGCGATCCTGGATCTCGCTCCCGAGCTGCGCCATCGCCCCGGCGAACGCCCCGAGGGCCTCGCCCAGCGCTGGCGCGTTCTCGGCCAGGATATCCGACCAGAGGGAGGGGTTAGAGGCCCCTACTCTCGTGAGATCCTGGAAGGAAGGCCCGGCGAAGGAGAGCGCCTCGGGAGAGATGTCCGAGGCGACCTTTAGAAGAGCGGCGGCCATGAGGTGTGGCAGGTGCGAGAGGGCGGCCATGAGGAGATCGTGCTTCTCGGGGTCCACCGCCGTGGGGACCGCGCCTAGAGAACGGACGAACCCTGCCACCTCGCGGTAGGCGTCGGGGTCGGTCCTGTCGGTGGGGGTGAGGAAGTAGCGGGCG
>DASZKL010000118.1:0-1987 GCA_035947015.1 Rubrobacteraceae bacterium | reverse complement strand
AAGAGACTCCGGTAGAACCCCGCGACGGGCAGGTCGTAAATGGTGAAGGCGAACCCCTCGTCCTCGCTGGTCGAGACAACCAGCCTGTTCTCCATCAGGTCGAAGGAGATCTCGAAGGTCAGATTCCGGTAAGGTATCGAGCTGGTGGTGAGCCCACGCGTGGTCACGTACAGTGGCACGTGCCACCAGTGGTTTCTGAAGGGAGAGTACCCGAGCCTCACCTTTCCCACGATCTGGGCGTAGCGGTGGAGTGTCTCCTTGGTGTCTTCCCATTCTTCCAGTGGCAGAGGCGGGAACACCGGCCCGGACGCCATGACCACCCCTCTCTACGAGCGCCTCCGCTCGCCAGCCGTACCCTAGAGCCGATTATAGTACCCGGTTCCGTACATCCGGACGGAGTATCCGCCTGCAGGAGCCAGAGAAAGCGATCCTAGTAGGCGTTTCTCAGTATGGCGAGGGCGTCTTCTCCGCGCTCGCCATACTCTCCGGCTATGGTCTCCAGGTCCTCCTCGGGCACGCCCACATCGCGGAGACGGCTCGGGAGACCCAGCCCCCGCACGAGAGCAGAGACGCGTCCGGCCGGGTCCCCGCCGAGGGCTTCTTCGAGCTTGCGCCAGCGATTCTTGGGTATCCGATCCTCGACCAGCTCCAGGGTCGGTGCAAGGGTTATGCAGGAGGTAACCCCGTGCGGCACCTCGTAGCTCGCCCCGATCCTGCGCCCCAGCTGGTGCGAGAGCCCCATCGGGGTGTTGAACGGCCCGAAGTACGAGAGCCAGGCGGCGATCTGTAGCTCCAGCCGCACCTCGACATCCTCCGGTTCTTCTCTGGAACGCGGCAGGTACTCCACAAGACGCCGCGCCCCCTCGAGCCCGGTCACGTCGGTGACGGGGTGCTCCCCGCCGAAGAGGAACCCCTCGACGGCGTGGTCGAGAGCCCGGATGCCGGTCGAGAGCCAGAGCTTTTCGGGAGTGAAGAGCGTGGCCTCCGGGTCGAGTATGACCACCGGCGGGACGGCCCTCGGATCCGCGAAGCCACCCTTGCGCCCTTTCGCCTCGTCGGTGACGCCGACCCGGTGCGCCCACTCGGCCCCCGAGAGCGTGGTCGGGACGGCTACCTGCGTCGGATAGCCGAGCTCTCTGGCGACCGCTTTGGTGCCGTCTATGACGCTCCCGCCCCCGACGCTCACCAGGAGGTCCGATCCCCGCGCCTCCTCGGCAGTCCTCTCGACGGCGCTCCCCGGCGTGTGTTGCCCCATCCCGGAGAACGTACCGGCGTGCTTCTCACCGAGCAACGCCTCGACGCGCCCGACGAGGTCGGTCTTCTCGCGCAGCGAACGCCCGGTGACGACGAAGGCCCGCTCCTTGGACCGGGCCTCCTCTTCTATCTTCTCCAGGCTCCCGGCGCCGAAGTGCACGCGCTCGGTCGGGAGGAAGGTGTGGGTGCCGCTCTTCACGACCCTATGGTACCGCCATGCGCGGACTCCGGCGAGAGCCTCTTACCGCGCCGTCTTGAAGGTCAGGTCCGCGGAAGCCGCCCGGTTGCCGGCCTCGTCCGTGCTCTCCACCCGGTAATGGTAACGGGTGTTGGCGGAGAGCCCGGTCACGGTGATCACGTGCCGCACGACCAGGCTGGTATTCGACCGCTGCTTCCCGTAGGCCGTCGTGCGACCGTAGCGCACCGTCGTGGTGGACGCCTCGTCGGTCATCCAGGTGACGCTGACGGAGCGGCGCTTGACGTTCGAGACTCGTACGTTCGATATCTCCGGCGGGGTGGTGTCCGCGCCGGGCGGGGAAGCGCTGCCGAACTCGTAGGCGCCGACGTCGTAGGCGGGGCCGAACGGCCGGCCGTTGCCCTCGATGTCCACGTTCGGCGCGCCTAAAGTGGATCCCGCATCGATGGCCGGGCTCGTCGCGGAGAGATGATAGTCGTTCGCGCCTGCGAACAGCGCGGCGGGGCCCGAGACGAACGAGTTCCCGTCCTGATCGGT
>DASZKL010000117.1:0-8368 GCA_035947015.1 Rubrobacteraceae bacterium | reverse complement strand
CGTGCCCGCCCCTCCCGCGAGAACGATCCCCTTCACGATCGCTCCCCTAGGCCCAGGCGCTCGCCCCTGTAGCTCCCCGAGAGCACCTCCTCGCACCACGCTCTGTTCTCCAGGTACCAGCGCACCGTCTTCTCCACCCCGCTCTCGAAGGTCTCCTGCGGCCTCCAGCCCAGCTCGCGCTCGATCTTGCCCGCGTCTATGGCATAGCGCCTATCGTGGCCGGGCCGGTCCTCGACGAACGCGATGAGCGACTCGTGCGGAGCGTGGGGCGATTCCGGCACAAGCTCGTCCAGCAGGGAACAGATGGTACGTACCACCTCCAGATTGGTCCGCTCGTTGTGGCCGCCGATGTTGTACACCTCGCCGATGCGTCCCTCCTGTAGTACCCGCACGACGGCCCTGCAGTGGTCCTTGACGTAGAGCCAGTCCCGGATCTGGCGTCCGTCGCCGTAGACCGGGAGCGGCTCACCCCTGAGGGCGTTGTAGATCACGAGCGGCATCAGCTTCTCGGGGAACTGGTATGGACCATAGTTATTGGAGCAGTTGGTGGTGAGGGCCGGCAGACCGTAGGTGTGATGATACGCCCTGACCAGATGGTCTGAGGCCGCCTTCGAGGCCGCGTACGGCGAGTTTGGACGGTAAGGGCTCTCCTCCGTAAAGTAACCGGTGCCACCCAGAGTACCGTATACCTCGTCCGTGGAGACGTGCAGAAAGCGGAACTTCACACGCTCCTCCCCTTTGAGGCCGCCCCAGTAGGCGAGCGCCGCCTCCAAGAGCTCCAGCGTCTCGACCACGTTGGTCTGGACGAAGGTCCTGGGTCCGTCTATGGAACGGTCCACATGGGTCTCGGCCGCGAAGTTGACGATCGCCCTTGGCCTGTACTCGGCCAGCAACCTCTCGACCAGCGACCGGTCGCCGATGCTCCCGCGCACGAAGACGTGATCTGGGCTCTCCGAAATCGAAGCGAGGGTATCTAGGTTGCCCGCGTAGGTTAGGGCGTCGAGGTTTACTACCTTGTGGCACCCGGTCCCCACCAGGTCGAGGACGAAGTTGCCTCCTATAAATCCGGCGCCGCCGGTTACCAGGATGTTTTGTTTGCTCTCTTCCATCGCTTTCTAGTCAGTCCTTCAGCGAGTCAGCATGCCGCCCTGCGGGCAGCTTGCAGCTTCCGGGTATTGGATCGTCGCTGTTGCGCGCCAGTGAACCGTTGGTTCCATAACACCGCTTCTCAAACGACCCATCTCTTCGCCACCCATAGCTTAGCTGACTAGCTAACTAGCTGACAAGCGGAGGCGAAGCCGGAGCGTGCTGACTGGCTAACAAGCCACGCCGCGTCCTTGAAAGGAAGAGTCCAAGCGTGATACTTTTCTTGCGCTATGGTCTGCGGACCCTACACCGCTTCCCGCGCTACGCGAACTACGGACGCCGGGGTATGTACCCTCGGGTCTGCTCGCTAACCCTCCGTTTAGAGGGGACGGTCGGTTCACTTGAAAGGTACGGTTCATCTTGGGCGTTCGGACGAAAGAGCCTAGACAGGGCGTCATAAGAAAGTATCGCCGCTGGTTACCGGAGATCCCGGAGCGGGCGGTAGCGACTCTGGGCGAGGGCGATACGCCCCTGATCGAGGCCCCCAGAGTCTCCGAGAGGGTGGGAGCAACTCTCTACCTGAAGTTCGAGGGGATGAACCCGACGGCCTCCTTCAAGGATCGGGGCATGACGGTGGCACTTAGCCGGGCTCTCGCCGCGGGTAGCCGCGCCTGCGTCTGCGCCTCGACAGGCAACACCGCA
This sequence comes from Rubrobacteraceae bacterium, assembly GCA_035947015.1. GTDB lineage: Bacteria > Actinomycetota > Rubrobacteria > Rubrobacterales > Rubrobacteraceae > JALYGY01. The sequence continues at coordinate 6,580 of DASZKL010000117.1, read as the reverse complement.
GCCTCGGCTGCGGCCTACGCGGCGAGGGCGGCCATCAGGTGCTTGGTCGTCGTTCCGGCGGGCAAGATCGCCCTCGGGAAAGCAGTTCAGGTCCTCGCCCACGGCGCCGAGATAGTCCAGATCGAGGGCAACTTCGATGAGGCTCTGCGGCTCTCGCGACTTCTGGCGGAGGAGCTCGGGGACGTCACCCTCGTCAACTCCGTAAACCCAGATCGCATCGAGGGCCAGAAGACCGCCGCCTTCGAGATCTGCGGGTCTCTGGGAGAGTCCCCAGACGCCCTCGCTCTGCCAGTCGGCAACGCGGGGAACATCACCGCCTACTGGAGGGGCTTCAAAGAGTGGCGCGAGGCCGGGTACGCCGATGACGCGCCGCGGATGCTCGGTTTCCAGGCGGAGGGGGCCTCCCCGCTGGTCGCGGGCCACGACTTCGAGAATCCGGAGACCGTGGCGAGCGCCATCCGCATCGGCTCCCCGGCGAGCAAGGAGGGGGCGCTGGCTGCGGTGCGCGAGTCCGGCGGCCTCATCGAGAGCGTCACCGACGAGGAGATACTTGCCGCCCAGGACCTGCTCGCCCGCGAGGAGGGCGTCTTCTGCGAGCCCGCCTCCGCCGCCGGGATCGCAGGCCTCCTCAAGCTCGCCCGTGAGGGGAGAGGACCCGAGGGCACGGTCGTTGGCGTGCTCACGGGCCACGGGCTGAAGGACCCAGATGTCATCTCGAGACGCGTGAAGTTGCCGGAGCCGGTGCCTGCGACGTTCGAGATGATCGCCTCTCGCGTGGATAGGGCCTAGAGAAGTGATCTCCGTCCGGGTACCGGCCACCTCGGCGAATCTGGGCCCGGGTTACGACGCGGTCGGGCTGGCGCTCTCCCTGACCATGAGGATAAACCTGGACAGGGCACCTTACCCCATCGTTGAGGTGAGCGGCACCGGCACCGACCTCATCCCCCGCGGCCCGGATCACCCCGGATACCGCGCGGCCCGCTTCGTCGCCGAGCTCCTCGGCGAGTCCGACGCCCACTTTCGGCTCGTCCAGGAGAACGCCATCCCCCCAGTCAGGGGACTGGGGGGGAGCGCCGCGGCGCTGGTAGGCGGCGCCGTCGCCGCCAGCGACCTCTTCGGGGGCCAGATCGCCGCCCCCGACCTACTCAACATCGTCTGCGAACTGGACGGTCACCCCGACAACGCCGCCCCGGCTCTGCTCGGTGGCCTGGTGATCGGTACCCTCACCCCCGAAGGCGTGAGCGCGGTGCGCCTCGAGCCGAGGGATCTCACTGCCGTCGTCGCCGTCCCCGACTTTGCCGTCTCGACCACCGCCGCGAGACGCGCCCTGCCGGAGAAGGTTTCGCACAGAGATGCGTCCTTCAATGTTGGACGTGCCGGGCTTCTGCTCGGCTCTCTGGCGACCGGCGAGTACGACCTATTGCGCGTCGCCATGCAGGACAGGCTGCACCAGCCCTACCGTTCCCGGCTAGTTCCCGGCCTCGAAGACGTTATAGAGGCGGCGCTGGCGAACGGCGCCTACGGGGCGTGTCTCTCCGGATCCGGCCCTACCATCCTCGCCCTATCCTCGGAGACATCCGCATCGAGGGTAGCCCCCGCCATGCAAGCCGCTTTCGAGGCAAGGGGGGTAGCGTGCAGATCCTGGACGCTCGACGTAGACCTCAACGGGGCACAGGTGGAGCCGCCCGGAGAAGTGCCGATCGCGAGCCTGGAGCCTGTGGGTTTCTGAGGGCTTCAGGTCTCGAGCTTCAGGCTACATACAGGTAAATTAGTGGCCGATGCCTGAGACCTTTGACCTAACGCCTGCTTCTCTCGAGCTCTGCGTGGCTTCGAGCAATGCCGGCGCGGCGAGAGATGCGGTCGTCGGTCGCGAGCTCGGGGTTGTACTCCTCCAGAAGGTCCAACCTCGCGGTCGTCCTCTCTATGCCGTCGGTCACCCGACGCACCCTCGCCTCCCACTCGCGTTCTGCCAGAGAGCCAGGGGGCACCTCGGCGTTATCGCGCATCCTGTAGATTCTCTCTGCCAGCTTGACGTAGCCCTCGTAGTTCTCAAGGTACTTATCGTAGTGCCTGCGGAACATCTTGACCGGAGAGTCGCTCGGAGGACGCGCCGACGTCCTCCCCGGGTCGACATCGTCGTCGGGGTGAGGATGCCACACAGCGAGGCGCGGCTTGTTGTCTTCCGGCGGGGTGTCCGGGGCCTTCGGAGGGTCTGCCGGTCGCGGTGCCCCAGCATCCTCGAGAGGTCCTTTGGAGAAGGGTGAAGAACTCTCGCCCTCAACCTTTCGCTCCTGTTGGACTTCCCTGAGCTTCTGGAACTCTCTCTTCAACTCGTCTATTCTGTGCTCGACGTCTCGCCGGGTGCGAAGCTCCCACTCCCACGCTTCACGCTCCTGCTGGGCCTCCAGATTCCGCTCCTGATCGAAACCTTCAACCGGTACCTTTTGCCGCAGTGGCGCGCGTTCACTGCTCGCCCACTCCGCCCGACGCTGGGCATCCAGGCGCTGCTCTCGTTCCTGCGCCAGCTCTTCCTTTAGGCTCTGGCGCTCTTCCTGCACAAACGCCACGAGGCGGGCTTGCTCCTCGCGGAGATACTTCATGTGGTCCTCGGCCAGCTCGACGTATCTCCGGGCATTCTGCAGGGTGAGGGTGGCGATGATGAGGGCAGCGACACCGACCGAGAGGAGAGAGCCGACGCTAACGAAGAGTAACGCCTCAGTCATATCTTGTGCCTCCCTCGGGCAGCCCTCTATGGGAGCATCGTGTGCTCACTTCCGCCCTTATACAGCGACGCTGGTAACTTGTCAAATTTCTTGTACGGATCGGCGACCGCTGCTCGCCCGATGATGTGCGACATGGGGACGCACCCGTTCGCTCCTCGTCACCTAGAAGCCTATAGCCGTTCGCTCAGATTTGGTCGGAGATCATGTCGGCGTAGACTCGCTGGCCCTCGATCGTGAGGTGGACCCCGTCGCGCACGAAGTACTCGGGATGAGCGACGCTCGCGGAGTTCCAGTCGACGAGCACGGCGTTCGGGTAGCGCTGTACTCCCTCGGCGAGAACCTCATTGTTGGGCTGTGCCCAGGTGCGCGGTACGTCCACGTTCACGAACACGACCCGCCGCACGCCCGCGAGGACCTGCATCATCTCGTCGAATTGCCTTGCGGTGAAGATGCCGTTGCTGCCGATGTGGACGATGACGACCTCGCCGAGCTGGCCCGAATCGCGGCGCCACCGCAGGATGTCGGTCGCTGCCGAAGCCTGGAGGCCAACCTCCGCATCCATTACCGCGAGGTTGTCGATATCTTTGTAGAGCCGGTCGGCGGCGCCGAGCATAACTGAGTCACCGACGGCGCTGACCGGGCCGAGCGGAGCTCTGGCTGTATCGCCCGCCGAGCCTCTCTCACTCGCGACGGTTTTCTCTGATGCACTGGCTGCTTCATCTTGCGTGCCTGCGGTGGAGAGCCCTGCGTCGGCTTTGGCAGCAGCGACCGGGGCTCTGGCATGGGAGCGCGTCGTCTCGATGGATACAGCGGCCCCTGGGGTGTCGGAGGGGACCTTGCTATGAATCGCCTTTGTGGCGATGTAGGAGGGCGGCTCTGGGGGCTGGGCCCTCGCCACGGCCACGCCGAGCGCCGCGCAGAGCACCACGGCGGGTACGGCGGCCCCCGCCCACAGGACGGAGAGCCGCCGGCGTCGGAACCCGTTCGCCTCGCGCAGCGCGCGCCAGGAGCGCCCCAAAGCACCCCTGCGGATCGGCGTCTCGACGTAACGATAGGAGATGTCCGCGAGCACGACGGTGACGCCCAGCCGCAACGCCAGCAGAGGCAGCCCCTCTATGGACACGTCCAGCTGGGGGCGGGTGACCATGAAGACCGGCCAGTGCCACAGGTAGATGCCGTACGACCGGAGCCCGATCCAGCGGAGTGGTCCTAGCCCCAAGAGGTGGGTGCCCAAGAGCGTGTACGGATAGGCGCAGGCCATGATCACGACCGCGGTGGCGAGCCCGACCGATGCGAGGCCACCGCGATAGAGGAACGGCTCGTACTCGCCGAGCCGGAGGCAGAACGCGACGAGCCCACATAGCGCGGCGAGGCCTGCGATGTCGAGTAGTAGCGGGGCGGTCCATCCCCACCGGCGTCGTAAGCGGCTCCGTCGCCGAGCGGCGACCGAGCTGTCCCTCTCGCCCGACGTCCGAGCCGACCACGGCGTCCACACAAAGGCGAGCGCGGCCCCGATGAGGAGCCCGGTAGCCCGCGTGTCGGTCCCGAAGTAGATCCGCGAGGGATCTGACTCGGGCCGGTAAAGGACTACCATGAGCAGGGTGGAGGCCACCGCGCCCGAGAGCGCCACGAGCAGGACACGCCGCTGTCGCCAGCGCCTGGCTCCCAAGCTCAACCCGACGGCCAGCACTGGCGGCCACAGCAGGTAGAACTGCTCCTCGACCGCGAGCGACCACAGGTGCTTGAGCAGGGAGGGCCGCCCGATAGCCTCGAAGTATGACTCGTGGCCAAGCACGAGGTACCAGTTGGTAACGTACCCGAGCGCCGCGATCACGTCGCCCCGCAGCCCCGCGACCTCGCCAGGCAAGAACAAGACGGCGTACGCGAGCGTGACCGCGAGCAACAGGTAGAGTGCGGGTAGCAGCCTCCTAGCACGCCGGATCCAGAATCGCTTGAGGTCCACGCGGCCGTGTTGCCACCACTCCGTCAGAAGGAGCGCGGTGATGAGGTAGCCGCTGATGACGAAGAAGACCTCGACACCCAGGAAACCGCCAGGGAGCCAGGAGAGCTCGGCGTGGTAGAGAAGCACCGCGATGACCGCGAGCGCGCGCAGTCCGTCAAGACCAGGCGCATAGGGTAATCCTATACCCCCGGTCGTCCGTCCACTGGGGCCAGCGTGGTGCGCCGATGCTCCTGCCTGTCCGGCGTCGCTTACCTGGTCGCGCGCAACGCGGGGCATACTGCTCCCCCCTCCGAGTCACCGAGGAAGCGAATGATACCACGGTCTCCCGAGAGATCCCTCCCCCGCTCTGACACCAGTCTCCTATCCGCCGGGCCTGGGGTAGAAGAACCCAACAAGTCCATCCCAGGCCCTGTCCGGCAGGAGCCTCCGGGCCGAGATCAAGAGCGTCGCCGAGGGGGTGACGGTGTAGCGGGTCCGCGGACGGGCGGCCGAGATCGCACGCTCTATGGTCTCGGCGACATCTTCAGGATCTCCCCCCAGCCTCGCCAGCGGTCCCCTCTCGTAGTTGTCGCTGGTCGCCTTCGCCACGCCGGCTTCGAAACCGGCGTAGGGGCCGCCGCCATCTTCGCCCATCGAGTCCACCGCGGCTTGTGCGAAGCCGGTGCGGATGAGGCCGGGTTCGATCACCACGACCTCAACCCCGAATCCGCGCACCTCGAAGCGTAAAGCGTCGCTCAGCGCCTCGACGGCGTGCTTGCTCGCGTGGTAGTAACCCGCTCCGGGGAAGGTCAGCCTGCCGCCCATGGACGAGAGGTTGACGATCCTGCCGAACCCCTGCCCCCTCATCCCCGGAAGGACGAGCTGGCACATGCGCGCCAGCCCGAAGACGTTAGTCTCGAACTGACGCCGGACCCTCGTCATAGCGACCTCCTCGACCGCGCCGGACTGGCTGTATCCGGCGTTGTTGATGAGCACCCCGACCGCCCCCTCCGCCCACTCTACCTCCTCGACGGCGCTCCTCATGGACTCCTCGTCCGTCACGTCGAGTGGGAGGAGCCTGCACCCGCGTTCCCCAAGCGGCGCAAGCTTCTCGACGTCGCGAGCTGTGGCGTACACCGTCGAGCCCTTGCGTGCGAGGCGCTCGGCCGTCGCCCGACCGATGCCTGACGAGCAGCCCGTGATCAATACCGCCCTAGAAGTCCATCTGGCCCCCGACGCCATATCCCTCCTTCGTGTATCCTCTCGTCCCACTCTACCGGCATCTGCAGTGGACGGTCAAAAGAGATCCCGCCGAATCCTTCTGGGTACCCCGAAAAGGCGCTATGTGCGCCTTGACAAACCCTTTAGTAGTGTGTAACCCTTCACGCACTTGCTGGCGAGTGAGCGAGGAAATTTGAGCGAAGTCTCGGAAACGGCGCGTAAGAAGGTCTCGGGCTTGATGCTCAAGATCGCCCGCCTGCTCACTCCCCCCATCCACCCGCGAGTATCCACGGATGTCGTCCTACCTGCCCTACGACTAATTACCGGGGCGGGCCGGGGCGACGTCATCCGGTCCGCCTAGAGCCGCGAGGCGGGTAAGACCCCCGTCCTTCGGCCGAAGGCTCTCCAACTCGCAACTCTCTTCAAGAAGGATGGGAAAACCGTGCAGAATACCTTATTCAACATCGAATACAGGCCGCGAACCGGGAGCGAGGCCATGTGCGAGGCGCTCCTGGACGAGGGGGTCGAGTACCTCTTCGGCTATCCTGGGGGGGCGATCATGCCCTTCTACGACGCCCTCCCCGACTACCCGCTAAGACATATTCTCGTTCGCCACGAGCAGGCCGCGGCTCACGCTGCGGACGGATATGCTAGGGCGACGGGGCGAGTCGGGGTGTGCGTTGCGACGAGCGGT
>DASZKL010000116.1:0-8076 GCA_035947015.1 Rubrobacteraceae bacterium | reverse complement strand
CTGCCGAAGGCATGACGCGATGGCGCTAAAATGTGCCGCAGCGGTATCTTTCGTTCGGAGGGCTTTGATGAGGCGAGAGAACGTGACCAGCGGCACGGAGTGGGAGGAAGCCGTGGGCTACTCGCGGGCGGTCCGCCGCGGGCCCTTCGTGTACGTCTCAGGCACCACCGCCACCGACGGGAGCGGTGGGTACGTTGGGGTTGATGACCCCTACGCTCAGACGATTCAGGCTCTGAGCAACATCAAGGTGGCGCTCCAGGCGGCTGGGGCCGAGCTCTCCGACGTGGTACGGACCAGGATCTACGTTGTCAACATAGACGACTGGGAGAAGATCGGGGATGCTCACGGCAGGTTCTTCGGGAAGATCCGACCAGCCACCAGCATGGTCGAGGTGCGGCGCCTGATCGCGCCGGAGATCCTGGTTGAGATCGAGGCCGACGCCTTTGTGGATAGGGATTTCAGGGAGTGACCCTTACTCAGCCGATCTCCGAGGCGCGGCCGGCGGCCTCCTCCAGTGCCTGCAGGGCGGAGGCCTGATCCATGCCGGTGCTCCTCAGCAGGTCAACTGCAGCCGAGCGGACCTGACCGACGAGCACGCTGACGGCGAGGTCGTGCCTCTCTTCGAGTATCTCGGTGGCCTTGCGCGCGGCATCGAGGGCGAATCGGCGCGTCTCTTCGGGACCTCCGGGTTCCTCGAGGTACGTAGCCAGAGCCTTCACCGCCCGGGAGAGGTCCAGCACCGCCTCTGGCAGCTGCGGCGGGACAGTGTCCCCGCGATTCGCCGCGTTGGCCGCGCCGCGCGCCAGCACCCGCGTGTTGATGACTGCCAAGTCTATCCTGGTGCCAGCGTTGGCGTAGAGCTCGAGATGCCCGAGGGCCCTGCGACGGGTCGGGGAGAGCCGGGCTGTCTCGTGGCCGGCGGCGAGAGCCTCGTAGAAGCTCTTCACCCGATCGTCGTCGATTCTGCGAGAGCGCACGAGCGCGCGTTCGGCCCGCTCGCGGTCACTGTTCTTGAGCGCTGCGGCGATATCTTCGAGCACCATCGCCAGCTCGTCGAAGATCGGGCGCGCGGCCTTCTCCACGAGGCGCTGGGGGTCTATGGGGAAGAGGTAGTTGACGGCAAGGGCGACACCCCCGCCCACGAGCGCATCGAGGAAACGGGCGGGATCGAAGGCGTCGTTCGGGGGTTGGAGCACGACGACGAGGAGCGCAGAGACTGCCGCCTGGTTTACCAGGAGCGGCCCACCCCCGAAGAACACCGCCGCCGCCATCGCCAGGAGAACCACGACCCCGATCTGCGCAACCCCAGTGCCGATGAAGAGCACCAGAAGATCTGCGACCATGAGCCCGACGGCGACGCCGAACGTGAGCTCGATGGCGCGCCGCATGCGTTGGCCGAGCGTAACCCCCAAGGAGATAATCGCCGCTATGGCGGCGAAGAACGGCCGCTCGTGCCCGAGCACAAGCAGCGCCAGAGAGTACGCGACACCAGCAGCCACCGCGCTCTGGACCACCGCCCAGCCTTGTGCTCGGAGCCGGTCTGTGCCAGCCAGGAAACCGCGCCGAAGCCTACCAAAGATAAGCGTCCTTCTCCCACGGAGCCCACGTCCGTCAGCTCTGATGAACTATACACCTTCGTCCTCTGGAGGGGCCGCGAACCGCACCGATGCCGGCCCAACCCTCCGCGAACGCATTCTTCTGGCCCTGAGGCGGAATCCGGACGGAGCGCGGTGCGCTCGTATAATCTCCCTGTACCACCAAGGAGAGTGAGGAGGCGCACAGTGAGCCGTAGCCGCGTAGAGAGCATCACCTGGGGCCGGTAACCCTTGGACCACGTCGCCCGACTCCGCGAGGAGTACACCCGCGCCGGGCTCAAAGAGTCCGACACCGACCCGAACCCCATCGAACAGTTCCGAGCCTGGTTCGACGAGGCCCTCGCCGCAAACCTCCACGAGCCCAACGCCATGACCCTCTCCACCGCTACGCCCGCGGGGCGCCCCTCGGCGCGCGTTGTCCTCCTGAAGGGATTCGACGAAAGGGGCTTCGTCTTCTACACCAACTACGAGGGCCGCAAGAGCGGGGAGCTCGAGGCGAATCCCCCCTGCGCCCTCGACTTCTACTGGGGTGAGCTGGAGCGGCAGGTTCGCATCGAGGGGCGGGCGGGGCGCATCCCTGATGGAGAATCCGACGCCTACTTCACCGGAAGGCCGAGGGGCAGCCAGCTCGGGGCTTGGGTCTCCGAGCAGAGCCGGCCGGTTGCGGATAGGGGCGTCCTGGAGAGACGGCTGCGCGAGCTCGAGGCCGAATACGAAGGCCGCGAGGTGCAGCGCCCGCCTTTCTGGGGTGGCTACCGCGTCGAGCCCGAGGTCATCGAGTTCTGGCAGGGGCGCGAGAACCGCCTGCACGACCGGCTTGTCTATCGCCGCTCGGGCAATGGGGGATGGAGGCTGGAGCGCCTGCAGCCGTAGGCCGCCGCAACCGACGCGGAGAAACCTCCGTTGCTGTTAAGATTAGTCTCACCGGTTGCTGGAAGTCGGGGAGAGGAGACGCTTTGAAGCTGGTCACGTATTCCGCGGGCGACGGGGCGCCTAGGGTCGGACACATCGAAGGGGGCGAGGTGCGATCCCTTGGCGGCGCCAGCCTTCTGGAGTACATCGAGCACGGCCGCAGCGCCGACAGGCAGCCGGGGGACGAGGCCGTAGCGCTCGAAGAGGCGCGTCTGCATCCCCCGATAGCGCGTCCAGGCAAGATAGTCGCCATCGGGCTCAACTACGTGGATCACGCCGAAGAGACAGGGCAGCCGATCCCGGAGGCACCGGTCGTCTTCGGCAAGTACCCGAACACCATCATCGGTCCGGGAGAGCCGATCCGCATACCCCCAATAGCCGAGCAGATAGATTACGAGGCGGAGCTGGCCGTCGTCATCGGACGGCGGGCGCGCAAAGTCTCGGAGAGCGAGGCCCTTGAGTACGTCTTCGGCTACACCAACTCCAACGACGTCTCGGCGAGGGATCTGCAGTTCTCCGAGGGCGGACAGTGGACGCGTAGCAAGTCCATAGATACCTTCTGTCCTACGGGTCCTTACGTGGCGACCCGCGACGAGGTGCCCGACCCGCAGAACCTCTACATCAGGGCCATCCTCAACGGGGAGGTCGTGCAGGACGGGACCACCTCGAAGATGATCTTCTCTGTAGCCGAGCTGGTCTCCTTCCTCAGCCAGGGGATGACCCTCGAGCCCGGCGACATCATCATCACCGGCACGCCGCCCGGCGTGGGGATGGCCCGCGATCCGCAGCTCTGGATGAAGCCGGGCGACGAGGTGACGATCGAGATCGAGGGCCTCGGCACCCTCACCAACCCCGTCGAGGCAGAGTAGAGGATTGGTCGGGCGCACAACGGCGTAATGGCTGGCCCCGACACCATATCCTACCGGCCCGTGAGGGCGATCGGGCTGCTCCTGATCCTGCAGGTGATAGGGCTCGTGAGCCTCGGGGCGTACGAGTTTGCGCAGGTGGACTGGCAGAGTATCGAGGTCGATGCTACGCCGCCACCACAGGCGATCGAGGCGGTGGCCTTCATCCTCTTCGTTCCGTCCGCCGTTCTGACGCTTCTCTCGGCCCTGAGCTTCCTCGTGCTGCGTCGCAGGGGGTGGCTTCTGGCCGCGATCGGGCAGGGATTGGGTCTGGCGGTCTGCCTGTGGCTCTACTCGGAGCTCCAGCCGTGGTATGTCTTCCCGGTTATGGCCTACTGCATGGTGATGATCCTGTACCTGAACTCCCAAGACGTGCGGACTATGTTCCACCCGAGGCGCGACACGGCGAAGGCAAAGCGCGGGGGCGCCGCGTGAACGCCGAGCACCCGGATGCCGTGGATCTACTGCGGCGTTTCGAGCCCGTCCTCCGCTCGACGAAGGGGAACAGATTCTACCCGATGGACGTCGAGTCTTACGTCAGGGCTTGCAGCCTGTGGGTCCAGCGGCCCGACGAGGAAGCCGTCTGCGTCGTGCCGGATGGGAAGCTGACCCTGGAGAATATCGCGCAGCAGCCCCATGACGAGTCCGGAGCCGTGCACTTCCTCAAGTTCACGGACCTTCGGGACCTCAAGAGGCCGGCCTCCCGCGGCGGACGCTTCAAGGTTTTCAGAAGCCGCGCCGCCAGGGGGTTCAAAGAGTCCAGGGAGGCCTTCCGCGCCGGACGCGGACGTCTGGCCCGCGTGGGGTACTTCTCCCGCTTCATCGATGCCATCTACTCCATCTCGCTCCTGGCCCGGGGACGGGTGCCGGGGGAAGCCGCGGCCGCGGCTTCGGTCGCCTACGAGCGGATCATGGCCGAGCACGAGCATTACAAATACCACGGTCGGGTGGTACGCCAAGACGGCTGGGTGATCCTGCAATACTGGATATTCTATCCGTTCAACGACTGGAGAAGCGGCTTCTTTGGCGCCAACGACCACGAGGCGGATTGGGAGACCGTCTTTGTCTATCTCTCCGAGTCGGGGGCGGGAGAGGTGAGCCCTGAATGGGTGGCCTACGCCGCACACGACTATACGGGGGACAACCTCAGGCGCCGGTGGGACGACCCGGAGGTGGAGAAGGTGGGGGAGCACCCGGTGGTCTACATCGGCGCCGGCTCTCACGCGAGCTACTACGCCCCTGGCGAGTACCTGACCGAGTTGACCCTACCCTTGCCGGCTCGTGTAGCCAGGGCAGCGGGCGCGATGCGAGATTTCTGGAGAGAGAGGATGGGCCAGTACGCCGGCGACGACGAGGAGGACGGGCCTTCCAGCCACCTCCGCATCCCCTTCGTCGACTACGCGCGTGGGGACGGTTTGACCATAGGGCCAGGAGGGGACAGGGAGTGGAGCCCTCCCAGGCTCATGCAGGATCCACCACCGGCCTGGGTTGCCGAGTATCGGGGCCTTTGGGGTCTCTATGCCCGCGATCCCTTCCAGGGCGAGAACGCACCCGCAGGGCCAATGTACAACCGCGACAAGACCGTAAGACGCGGGTGGTACGACCCGGTGGGATGGGCTGGCCTCGACAAGGTGCCTCCCCCGGACGAAGCGCTGGAGGCGGTCCTCGACCGGCACAGGGAGATCGAGGCGCGCTGCGCCGCGCTCCAGGTCGAGATCGACGGTAAGAGCCGGCAGCTCAAGAAGCTGGGCGTGGAGGTCGCGGCCATGCGGGACAGGTCCCACCTGGACATCTCCTACGAGACCGAGACGAAGCGCGTCGGGGAGCTCTCGAAGGAAGTCGACCGGCTCCGGGCGCAACTGGCCACCGACGAAGCCGTCGCGGAGTCGCTAAAGGATTATGCGGACCGTTTGAGGACCGGCGAGCGCGAGCCGCCCCGAGCCCACATCACCCGCGCCCACCAGCCAGCCTCGGAGACCGAGCTGAGGTTGAGCCGCGTCGCCGAAGCGTGGGCCGCCGTGAGCGTGAGCCTGATGCTCATAAGCTTCGTCGGGATAGCCCTCTTCGAGCGGGAACACCTTATCTCCATGCTCGTCATCAGCATCGCCTTGTTTGCGTTCGTCGAGGCGGGTTTCAGGGGCCGGCTCGTAAAGTTGATCAGCAGCGTCAACATCGGGCTCGCTGTTGTCGCCGCGTTGATCCTCGTCTACGAGTTCTTCTGGCAACTGGTAGTCGCGGTGGTGCTGATCCTGGGTCTCTACGTCCTGTGGGACAACCTGCGGGAGCTTCGGCGACGATGATCTGGCATCGCAGAGAACTCGGGGAGGCATCGTGGATTTGCTCTCGGAGCTGAGAACCATCGTAGTGGAGGAGGATCGCGTCCGCGCCGACCCGGCGGAGATAGAACGCCACGGTCGGGCCTTCTTCACATATCTGGCGCCACATACCCCGGACGCCGTGGTCTTTCCGAAGAGCCGCGACGAGGTCGCGGAGATATTGCGCTTCGCCGATGGGCTAGGCGTGCCGGTTGTCCCCTACGGCGAGGGGAGCAGCCTGGAGGGGCACACGATCCCGGTCCGGGGTGGGATCAGCCTCGACCTCGGCCTGATGGACGAGATCTTGGAGGTCCGTCCCGACGACTTCGTCGCAAGGGTCCAACCCGGCGTCACCCACGGCAGGCTCAACGAGCGCCTGAAGGAGCACGGTCTTTTCTTCCCGGTGGATCCCGGCTGGGACGCTTCTCTTGGCGGAATGGCGGCGACGAACGCGAGCGGCACGAACGCCGTGCGCTACGGGGCTATGAGGGACCGGGTGTTGAGCCTGGAGGTAGTGCTCGCGGATGGCACAGTCATCCGCACCGGCGGGATGTCCATGAAGTCCTCCGCAGGGTACAACCTGACGGGGCTCTTCGTCGGCTCGGAGGGTACTCTGGGCGTGTTCACGGAGCTGATCCTTCGCCTGCAGCCGATCCCCGAGCAGATACTCGCGGCGCGGGCGGTGTTCCCGAGCATAGAAGCGGCGGGGCGGGCGGCGGTAGCTACGATCCGGTCGGGCATGCAGATCGGACGCCTGGAACTGGTGGACGCCCGCACCATTCAAGCCGTGAACGCCTACAAGGGCACCGCCTACACCGTCTCCCCGACGCTCTTCCTCGAGTTCTCCGGCACCGAGGCCGCCGTCGAGCGCGACGTGGCGAAGGCGCGCTCTCTCTCCGAGGCCGAGGGCGCGAAGGCCTTCGACTTCGAGGAGGACGAGGCCGGGAGGGAGCGGTTATGGGAGGCCCGCCACGAGGCAGCCCTCGCCATAAAGGAGCTCAACCCCGGCAAGAGACCGATGACCACCGACGTGTGCGTCCCGATCTCCGCCCTGCCCGACGCTTTGCGCGAGGCGCGTGGAATCATCGAATCTCGTGGTCTCGACGGGGCGATCCTCGGGCACGTAGGCGACGGCAACTACCACGCCGTCTTCCCTGTGGATCCGAACGACGAGGAGGACCTCGAGAGGGCCACAGAGGTCAACTCCGAGATCGTTGCCTACGCCCTCGCGCGCGGTGGCACCTGCAGCGGGGAGCACGGCATCGGCTTCGGCAAGGCCGGATACTTGAGAGATGAGCACGGCGACTCGCTGCCTCTCATGCGGAGGATAAAGAGGCTTCTCGACCCGAACGACGTCATGAACCCAGGCAAGATCTTCCTGGGGTCGTAGTTGCTGCCGCAGGAGGGGGACGCGATTAGAATAGAGAGGCAATGGCGCGCACGATAAGGGTAGTTGTGGCGAAGGTTGGCCTCGACGGCCACGATAGGGGGGCCAAGATCATCGCCCGCGCTTTGAGGGACGCCGGCATGGAGGTCATCTATACCGGGCTGCACCAGACACCGGAGCAGGTCGTCGAGACCGCCATCCAGGAGGACGCCGACGCCATAGGGATCTCAATACTCTCCGGCGCCCACATGACCCTGATCCCCAGGATCGTCGAGCTCCTCGAGCAGAACGAGGCCGGGGATATCCTGGTCTTCTGCGGCGGGACCATTCCGAAGGACGACATCCCAAGGCTCAAGGAGGCAGGGGTCGGGGAGATCTTCACCCCCGGAACCCCCACGAAGAAAGCTGTAGAGTACGTCAGGCAGGCAGTGCCTGCCAGCTAGTCAGCTAAGCTGTGGGACTGTGGGAGTACGGTTCGTTTGAGCGGCGATTTGAAGAGTGGCACCGTTTCTATAGCGTCCTATAGCAAGCCGGAGTGCTGAAAGCGAGGACCTTAGGAGTGCTGAAAGCGAGGGCCTTAATCGTAGGGCCCGAGCGTGCTGACAAGCGGAGGCCGTAAGCCGAAGCGTGCTGAAATGCTGCCGACCGAAGGGAGGCAAATGGACTACGTCAGAGTAGAGCGCGAGGACGGCGTCGCCGTCCTGACCATAGACCGTCAGGAGAAGCTCAACGCCCTTGACCCGCAGGTTACGGAGGAGATCGGACAGGCTCTTCTGGAGCTCGAGGCCGAGGGTCCGCGCGCGATCATCGTCACCGGCGCTGGCGAGCGCTCCTTTGTGGCCGGGGCGGACATCTCCGCGATGAGCGTCATGAACCCTATGGAGGCCAAGCGCTTCTCGGAGATAGGACACGCGGCGATGGCCCTCCTCGACCGGAGCCCTGTCCCCACCATAGCCGCGGTA
>DASZKL010000115.1:0-3296 GCA_035947015.1 Rubrobacteraceae bacterium | reverse complement strand
GTCGGCGTGACGCTCACCCAGTCGGTCTTCACCGTCGGGGTGAGCTTGACCACAGCGGCCAACACCGCGCTCATCTACTCGACCGCCCCGGTATGGGGGATGCTGCTCGGGTTCGTCCTCGCGCTCGAGAGGCCGCGCCTTACGGGCGTGCTCGGTGTAGGGCTCTGCCTCATCGGGGTCGCCCTGATCGTGTACGGCGGGCTGGAGTTCGGCGGCACGAGCCTCGCTGGTGACGCCCTGATCCTGGGGGCAGCCGCCTCCTGGGGCTCCTACACGGTCCTCTCCCTCTTCCTGCTCCGGCGCTACTCGCCGCTAGCCCTCGCTACCTACACGATCCTCCTCGGCGGGCTCGCCGCCTTCTCGCTCTCCGCCTTCGACTTCGGACGCCTGGATGTGGACGCGCTCGACGGCAGCGTATGGTTCGCCGCCGCCTACTCCTGTCTCCTCTCCTCGGCCTTCGGTTTCGCCGCCTGGGGATGGGGCGTCTCGCAGGTCGGGGCCAACAGGGTGCTCGTCTACCAGTACCTCGTTGCCCTGATCGGGGTCGTCGCAGGCATCCTGATCCTAGGAGAGGGCTTCGGTCTCCAGCAGATGATCGGCGCCGCCGTGATCCTCGCCGGCGTGTACCTGGCCCGTAGCAGGTAGCAGGCGCTCGGCCGTCCGCGCAACGGGTGTGCGGGAGGAGCCGGGCGGGGCAAAATGAGGGGGCGAGAGGAGGCTGCGGTGGAGGATCGGGATCGGATAGTGAGACTCGTTGGGCACAGGGTCGCGGTGCGGCTCAGCAGCGTTGAGGCGGCGAGCGTGGAGATCATAGCGACGCTGGATGAGGTGCGCGACGATGGTATCGTGCTCTCCGAGATAGGCGAGCTCGGCTCGGGGCCAACGATGTTCTGCCCATGGGATTCGCTGAAGCGGGTTCGCGACCGGCCGCCGTGGCTCAGGCCGCCACACGAGGAGGCCGAACCAGGCGAAGAACCACGGGAAGAGGAGTACTACGGACCTGGCGTCCCCGCGGCGTTACGACCTCCTCCGCGGGGGCCTCCCGCCATTCGTAGATCCTCCGCGCGCAGCCTGGAGCGCGTGGTGTCCATCGCGCAGCGCCGGACGGTGGGGGAGGTCACGGTCGCACTCGCCTCGCTGGAGCTCTTCGGAAGAGGACTAGGCGTTCTGCGGTATCGCATCTCTTACGAGGAGCGTATGTTCGAGGGCGGCTACGGCATCCCCGAGCCGGAGCTCGTCATCCGGGACGGATCTAACCTCGAGCTGCCCTGGTCGCCGCGCGGCTCCAGTAGCAGCGAGAGCGAGGCGGATGGCGAGGTGGAGGTCCGCGACCTGCCTGAGTCCGGGGAGGTGGAGGTGAGGCGCCTGGTGTCACTGGTGTTTGACGAGGAGGCCGGTGAGGAGGTAGCTGAGGACTCCTACGACGGCCCCTGGACCTTCTCGTTCTCTATCTAGCTTCGCGTCGTCGGGTGCGCTTCGGGGTTGCGCGGCGTTCCCCAGGCTCGGGCAAGACGAAGAGCAGGGCGAGGATGACTATGAGGACGAGACTGGCGGCGACGTTTACGTACGCGAGCGCGAAGGCGACGAGGTAGGCGATCATCCCGAACACGTAGCGCCGGGTCATGGCCCTGAGCAGGGCGCGATCGAGGTTTCTGTCCACGAGGCGGTAACCCGCGGCGGCGTAGAGCCACAGTAGGGTGAAGAAGATGGCGGTTACGGCCAGGGTACCGGCGTAGACGGCTCCGGCCATGGTCCTCTCTGGGTCTGAACCCTGCAGGTACTCGGCGAGCAGGGCGGTGGGGAAGGGGATGAAGGCCACGGACATCAAGAACAGGATGTTGAGGAAGAGCAAGAGATGGTCCGATCGCGCGATAAAGCGAAACCGGTTGTGGTGGTTGGCCCAGATTACGCCGATCTGCAGGAAGCTGATCGCGTACCCCAGGTAAGAGGCCACTGCTCGATGAGCGCCCCGAAGAGCGTCGTCCCGGCGGGCTCGTCATCCAGGTGCGGAACCCCGATCTCTATGACGAGAAGCGTGATCGCGATGGCGAACACCCCGTCGGAGAAGGCCTCGATCCTGCCCGTGTCGTTGTCCGCCGATCCGCCGCCGATGCTCACGCGGAGGCCTCCTTTTGAGGATTCCTTACGTAGTTTGCCCCACTCGCGAACCGGGGCGCAACGTGGAAGCGAAGCTATCGGTGCCAGGTCATGCGCAGCGTGCGGACCCAGTTCTGGTGTGCCAGTCTCTTTAGCGCCGCGTCGTCGTAGCCGCGATCGCGCAGCGCGGCGAGCAGCTTCGGCAACCCGGAGGCGTCCCCGATCTCGCGCGGGACCTTCGCCCCGTCGAAGTCCGAGCCGATGCCGACACGCTCGACCCCGATCCGCTCGACCAGGTAGTCCACGTGGCGCACCACGGTCTCAATGGGCGTATCCTCCTCGTCCTTGCCGTCCTCGCGCAGGAAACCGACGGCGAAGGCAACGCCAACCATCCCATCCGAGTCGCGGATAGCGTCGAGCTGCCTATCTGTGAGGTTGCGTGTGGCGGGGCAGAGGGCGTGGGCGTTCGAGTGGGTCGCCACTAGCGGTGCCTCCGTTATCTCGGCCACATCCCAGAACCCGCGCTCGTTCAGGTGCGAGAGGTCGAGCAGAACGCCAAGTCGGTTGCACTCGCGCACGAGCTTCCGCCCCACGTCCGTCAGTCCGGGGCCCGTATCCGGGGAGGCCGGGAACCTGAAGGGGACGCCGTGCCCGTAGGCGTTGGGCCGGCTCCACACGAGGCCGAGCGAGCGGAGTCCCACCTCGTAGAGGTCCTCGAGCGCCCCTGGGTCAGGGCCGAGGTTCTCCGCTCCCTCGAAGTGGAGGACCGCCGCCAGCACCCCGTCGCGCAGACACGACTCGAGCTCCTCAGCCGTCCGCACTACCTCGACCTGTCCTCCGGACTCAACCTCTATCCGGAGCAGGTTCTTCGCCAACTCATCAGCCGTTTCCCTCGCGTACGCGGGGTCAAGCGGTGGCGCGTCCGCGACTTCGTAGCCGTCCTCGGTCATGGTGAGCGCCGACTCCTCGGTCCAGCCGCTCTCCGGGTGGGGCGGGGTCCAGCAGGCGAAGAATCCGCCGCCGAAGCTACCCTCGCGGGCGCGGGGGAGGTCGAGATGGCCCGCGTCGCCACGCTCGAAGAAGGTGCGCCCCTCCCCGCGCTCCGGCAGGTACAGATCGAGCAGGGTGTCGTTGTGGCCGTCGAAGATGAGGGGCGAGTCCGGCAGAACCGGATTCGCCCCCTTATCTGATGAGGTCAA
>DASZKL010000114.1:0-4820 GCA_035947015.1 Rubrobacteraceae bacterium | reverse complement strand
CTTCGTCAGGCACACCCACGGAGAGGTGAATGTGCACAAGCCTCCACTCCCCTTCTTCTTGGCGCACTACGCCTGTTAGGCGCGTCGAGATGGTGCCATCAGGCAGCACTGCCCTTGGCCGGTCGGCGACCCAGCCCACCGAGCCTTCCTCATAGCCACGTGGTTCCTCACCAGCCTCAAGCCGGAGCCCCTGCATTACGTGCGTCAGAGCTTCGCGGGCTGCTATCCACCGCTCTCGACCTTCTGCCCAGTCACCAGGATCGGTGCCGATGACCAACACGCCTTCGTCCTCTTGGGCAATTATTTGTGCGAAGCCTTCGAGGTCTGGCGCCGAGAACACCTCGTAGAAACGCAGCAACGTATCCCTGACTTCCTCAGACCGTCGCATCCCTATGTACTCCCTCCTGACCCTTTGCCGCCATAGGCATAGTGCCCTCGACTGGAGCCCGATGCAATCTCTACCGCTGAGTGCGCGTTCACCAGCGCTAGTCGCCGGGCTCCTTACACTCTGCTGAAGGGGCTCCGGTCCTCTTTCGTGCTCGAACCTTCTAGGGCGATCTGCAGCCTAACCTATTCCCCTGCCGATTCGAGTCCTCGGCCACCCGGATACATAGCCGCGCAGATGCAAAACTTCCTGAGGTGTGCTTCCGCGCCCTGCTGACCGAGGAAGATACCCGAGTGTGCGCCCCCGATCGGGTTGGCGAGGTACCGGCGCAAGGACTACGTTCGTCACCGCGAGCATCGAATCTTCATGGTCCCGCTTGAGCCCCATGTCTGCTACGCTGACTCCCGCGCCGGTGGCACGGCGAAAAGGGCCAGAAAGGAGGGCGGTATGGAACCGTCAGGGGGGTTCGAGGGAGCGTCGGGATCGCGCTACGACGTTTACGAGAGAATGGCCCGTTACCCGCTGCTGGAGGCCCTGCTCGAGCGCCGCTCGCGCCGCTTTGGCCACGGCATGAACCTGAACGGGGGACCACTCGCCTACGACAGCGGCCGCACCCCGCAGCCGTTGACGCTCGAGGAAGAGGCCGCTCTGGCCTTTGCGGGGTGCGGCATCACCGGCTACACCCTGGCCGACCTGCCGTACGAGAGCGGTGCCGCGCCCGAGGCGGGCGGCGGCAACATCATAATCAACCTCGTCGGTCGCACGGTGGCGAGCGGCGACGCGGTACACGCTGTCGCGCTCTTCGTCATCAACGACGAGGGGGCGTGGATGCTCAAGCGTCCCCAGGACTATCCTCGCACCGAGATCGCCGAGCTCGCTCGAGCTGCTCGCGAGCACGAGCTCGTAGAACTCTACGAGAAGGGCCGCGTTCGCATCGCCGACGGCCGCCCGGACGTGCCGCGAGAGCTGCCGTTCGTAATGCCGTTCAACAAGTGGGCGGCCAACCTGCCAGGCACCACCTACTTCCTGCCGGTCAACGAGTTTTCGGCGTTCTACATCAACGTCCTGCTCTCCGCCTTTAGCGAGGAGTTCGGTTATTTCCTGGTAGACGAGCGCAACCGCTTCAGGCCGGCGGGTATCGCGAGGTTCGCGCGGTCCAGGGGAGGGCACCTGCGAGACGACCCGAGAGAAGGTCGCTTCACCACGGTCTCGTTCCTCGAGACCTGGCTCTACGAGTTCGCCGCAATAGAGCAAGGTGAGATCCTCCAGAACCTGGCGTTGATGACCGAGGCGCTGGGCCTGGGAGGATTCCCGCACTTCGCGGCGCATCCCTTTATCTGGTTCCAGACCCTCGGCTTCCGCATGCAGGAGATCCCTTTCTCTCGCACCATCGGCGCCGGAACGGTGACGAGGAGGTTGCTGAGAGCGCTGGGCAAGGAGCTGCCCATCCCCACCGCGGTGGGACTCGAGCGGGACGGCGAGGTGCTGATCAAACCCTTCTGCCCGCCGTATTACCGGGATATGGAAGAGGCCGTGCTGGCTTTCGTGGACTACAAGTACGCCCAGGGCACGGGCGCGTTTCGCGACGGGGGCGCCGCGACGAGCTGGCAGGATGGGTCCGCTATCCAGGCGGGCATCCCGCCTTACTCGGATCACGCCGTCGCCGCCACCATCGCCTACTGCGAGTACGTGTACGAGCGCTACGGGCGATTTCCTGCCAACAGCGGTCCGTTCCGCACGGTGCTCGCGCACCAGGCCCACCACCTGGATCCGGACTTCTACGACCGGTTCTACCGCCCCGGGGCGTTGTCCGAAACCCAGCGCCAGCATCGACACGCGGTCCACCGGCGCGACGAGGGCGTTTAGATCGAAGGGAGGGTCCAGAGTGGAGAGAAAGAATTCCCGCATTGCCCGCCTGTTGTCCGCTGGGCTCATCGGTACCGGAGCAGGGATGCTCCTGGGCGTCCGCCTGGTAAAGACCTATGACTGGCACACAGAATGGTTCATACCCGCCCCGCTGCCCGTCGTCTACGAGGCCATGACCTCGCGCAGCGCGGTGCGCCAGTGGTGGCCCTCCATGGAGCTGGTCGACGACAGCGGAGAAGACGAGCTCAGAGCAGGTAGCACGGTGTCTTTCCAGGTGCATCAGGCGCCCGGGGTGGCACGTCTCGCCCCGCCCTTTCGCATCCACTGCGTCTACACGGACGTGGAGCCCGAGCGCAGGCTGCGCGAGGTCGTCACCGGCGACCTCAGCGGGGTGCTCGAGACCCACTTCGGGGAAGAACCGAACGGGGCAGGCACGCGCGTGGCATTCAACTGGTACGTGCGCGTCACCAACCCGGCCCTGAACTTGCTGGGCTACGCCGCCGAGCGGGTGTATCGTCACAGCCACGATAGCGTCATGGAAGAAGGGGAGAGCGGGCTGCGCGACTACTGCCGCCGACAGAGCGGCACCTGAGAGGCCGTCGCCGGGCGGGTTCCTGGCGGTTGCGGGGAATTACGCCAGAGAGTACCTTACGTCCCGGGTGAAGATGGTCCTCCGCGCGAGGGAGGAACGAGGTGGCCGACACCACGCTTCTCATGAATACTCTCCTCATAGACTGCACCGGGAGCGAGCCGCATGAGCAGGCCTCGATAGTCCTCGAAGGCGAGAGGATACGAGAGGTTCGTCTCGGAGGTGCCGGCCCGACGGGGACGCATGATACGGTCATCGACTGCGCGGGGATGACGCTCCTGCCTGGCCTCACCGACGCCCACGTCCATATCGGGGCCGTCGACGTCAATATCCTCGACCAGCACAGGGAATACCCCTCCAACCTCGTCGCCCTGATGATGGCGAGGATCCTCGAGGACACCCTGCAGCAGGGGTTCACGACCGTGAGGGACGCCGGCGGGGCGGACTGGAGCTTCAAGGCGGCGGTGGAGCGGGGGATAGTGGATGGCCCGCGGTTGCTGGTCAGCGACCGGCCGCTCTCGCAGACCGGGGGGCACGGCGACTGGCGGCGCATGAGCGAGGAACAGGCACCCGAGATCTTCTGCCCCACCGCCGGGATGCGCTCGGTCGTCTGCGACGGAGTGGACGAGGTACGGCACGCCGCCCGGGAGCAGCTCAGGTTGGGGGCAGACCAGATCAAGGTGATGGCCAGCGGCGGCGCGATGTCCCCGGCCGACGAGCTCTCGGCCACGCAGTACTCTCTGGAGGAGCTTAGGGCTGCCGTCGAGGTGGCCGAGGCCGCCCGCACCTACGTGATGGCGCACGCTTACAACGACGGCAGCGTGAGGAACTGCCTCGAGGCGGGAGTACGTTCCATCGAGCACGGCAACCTCATAGACGAGGAGACCGCGCGCCTCATAGCCGAGGCCGGCGCCTACCTCGTACCCACCCTCGTCACCTACGAGGCGCTCTCCGAGGAGGGAGAGAGCTACGGTGTCCCAGAGAACGTCATCCGCAAGATAGATGAGGCGCGGCAGGTAGGCATCCGCGCCTTGCGCTACGCTCACGAGGCTGGCGTCAAGATCGCCTCCGGCTCGGATCTTCTTGGACCCTTGCAGGTCCGCAAGGCAAGAGAACTCGAGATCAAGACGGAGGTCATGAGCCCGATGGAGAGCCTCGTCTCGGCAACCAGGACCAACGCCGAGCTCTTCGGCATGGAAGACGAGATTGGCACCGTTCAGGAGGGCAAGCTCGCGGATCTGCTCGTTGTGGCCGGCAATCCCCTGGAGGACATCGCCATCCTCCAGAAGCCGGAGAACCTCAGGTTGATCATGAAGGGCGGCAGGATGGTCAAGAACGAACTCGAGGATTCCTGAGACGCATGACTCTGGCGCACCCGGCGCGGTGACCGACGTGTTTGCTCCGCCCCAGCGCGGGTAAGGTTGACTGGGTCCACGAGCTTCGAGGAGGCAAGAGCATGAACCGTCGGGTGAGAGCACACCGTAGGGAGCTGGCATGAGCCCCGTCGCGATCGTCACGGGCTCGGACTCGGGGATCGGGCAGGAGTCGGCGAAGGCCCTCGCCGAGAACGGCTTCGACGTCGGCGTCACCTACAAAGAGGACGAGGCCGGGGCCAGGGAGACCCTGGAGGCGGTCGAAGCGGCGGGGCGGCGGGCCGAGATCCGGCAGCAGGACCTCACCAACCTGCCAGAAGCCGCGACCGTTATAGACGAGCTGGCTGACTCTTTAGGCGGCCTCGACGTCCTGGTGAACAACGCCGGGACCGGCGACCCCACGGGCGATTTCCTCGAGCTCTCCTACGACGAGTGGCGCCAGGTCATAGACACCAACCTCTCGGGAGCGTTCCTCTGCTCCCAGAGGGCGGCGAGGCGGATGGTCGAGGCGGGCAGCGGCGGCAGGATCATCAACATCACCTCGGTGCACGAGCACATCCCGCGCACCGGCGCCTCGGCCTACTGCTCGTCGAAGGGCGGTCTCGGG
>DASZKL010000113.1:0-21656 GCA_035947015.1 Rubrobacteraceae bacterium | reverse complement strand
CCACGGACTTGTAGGTCGGAGAGATCCCGAGGGCGTGCCTGACGCCCCGCACTACCTCCGTCGAAGTACCAGAAGCCGAGGCGAGGGCCTCGTCGCTGAGGCCAACCCTCTTGAGCTCTCGCAGGTGCGCGGCGCTCAGAGGGCCCGAGATCGAGCCCTCCGCCGCCACGATCCTGGCGATCGATGCTATGAAGAAAGGGTCTATCCGCGTCTTGTTGTGGATCTCCGCGATATCCACGCCGGCGCGCAGGACGTCGAAGACCGCGAAGATGCGATAAGGGCTCGGCTCCTCGAGATAAGCCTCCACATCCCGCGAGTCCACCTCGAGCGAAGCCATCGCCTTCATGAGGCTCTCAGTGAACGTGCGACCTATCGCCATGACCTCGCCGACCGAGTGCATCCTAGTGGTCAGGCGCGGCGCCGCCCCAGGGAACTTCTCGAAGGCAAAGCGCGGGACCTTGGTGACGACGTAGTCGAGCGCCGGCTCGAAAGAGGCGGGTGTAGCACGCGTGATGTCGTTTGGGATCTCGTCAAGCGAGTACCCAACCGCGAGCTTGGCCGCTATCTTGGCGATCGGGAACCCCGTTGCCTTGCTCGCCAGAGCGCTCGACCTGCTCACCCGCGGGTTCATCTCGATCACATAGAACTCGTCGCTCGCAGGATCAACCGCGAACTGGATGTTCGATCCCCCAGTCTGTACCCCAATCTCTCGTATTATGCGTATAGCAGCTGTACGAAGGGCCTGGTACTGCTTATCGGAGAGGGTCTGGGCGGGAGCTACGGTGATGGAGTCGCCGGTATGGATACCCATAGGGTCCACGTTCTCGATAGAGCAGATGATGACCACGTTGTCGGCGAGGTCACGCATGACTTCGAGCTCGAACTCTTTCCAGCCGGCGACGCTCTGCTCGACTAGGGCCGACCTCACTGGGCTGGCGTCGAGGCCGTCGAGAACGGCGCGTCGGAGGTCGCGGTGGTCTCTGGCAATAGCGCCGCCCTTGCCGCCCAGGGTGAAGCTCGGACGGATGATGAGGGGCAAGCCGATTCTGTGGGCCAGCTCCTCCGCTTCTGCGAGGTTACGGACGGTGCGGCTCTCGGGGACCTTCAAGCCGATGCGCTCCATAGCCTCGCGGAAGAGCTGGCGATCCTCGGCCTTGCGGATGGACTCGACGGAGGCCCCGAGCAGCTCGACGCCGTGCTCGTCCAGAGTACCAAGCTCGCGCAGCTCGACGGCGAGGTTCAGGGCCGTCTGACCGCCGAGGGTGGGTAGCAGGGCGTCAGGGCGTTCGCGGCGGATGATCTCGGCCACCGAGGCGGCGGTGAGGGGTTCGATGTAGGTCGCGTCGGCGACCTCGGGGTCGGTCATTATGGTCGCTGGGTTCGAGTTGACGAGGACTACCCTGTAGCCCTCGTCGCGCAGAGCGCGGCAGGCTTGCGTGCCAGAGTAGTCGAACTCGGCGGCCTGCCCTATGACGATGGGCCCGGAGCCGATGATCAGGACACTCGAGATGTCGTCGCGGCGTGGCAAGGCTACGTTCGGGCCTCGCCCGAGACGCTCTGCACGAACTCGTCGAAGAGGTAGCCGGAGTCGCGCGGGCCTGGGCTGGATTCGGGGTGGTACTGTACGCTCCAGGCGCGCAGAGCGTGGCTCTCGATACCCTCTACCGTGCCGTCGTAGAGGTTGCGATGGGTCAGCACTACGCCGTCTGGCAGCGTCTCCTCGCGCACGGCGAAGCCGTGGTTCTGGCTCGTGATCTCGATCCTCCCCGTCTCCAGATTGCGCACCGGGTGGTTCGCGCCGTGGTGCCCGAAGGGCATCTTGTATGTCTCGCAATCCAGAGCCAGTCCGAGGAGCTGGTGCCCGAGGCAGATTCCGAAGACCGGGAGCTCGCCGAGAAGGGGACGGATGGTGTTCACGGAGTCCTCGAGGGCTGCCGGGTCGCCGGGCCCGTTCGAGAGGAACAGCCCGTCTGGCTTCGACGCGAGTATTTCCTCCGCGCTCGTCGAGGCTGGCATCGCGAGGACCGAAGCGCCACGGCTCCTCAACTCCTTGTGGATGGACCCCTTCACGCCGTAGTCGATGGCCGCCACTATGCAGCGTTCCTGGCCAAAGGCCGGTAGCAGCGTCGGTGCGGTGAGTTCGGAGCTCGTCGAGGCGAGGTCGAGCCCCACCATCGAGGGGTGGGCGTTGGCTCTCTCGCGCAGGACGGTAGGGTTGTGCTCGATCGTGGAGATCACCCCTCGCATCGCGCCCTTGTCCCTAAGGTGCCGGGTCATGGCGCGCGTATCGAGGCCCTCGACGCCCATGACGCCCGACTCCTCGAGGAGAGCGGCAAGAGGCTGTTCGCTCGCCCAGTTGCTCGGATGCGGGCTGTACTCGCGCACCAAGACGGCTGCAGCCTGAACCCTGCGGGATTCGTCGTCGCCCGGGATCACACCGTAGTTTCCGATCAGGGGGTAGGTGAAGAGGACGATCTGGCCCCGGTACGAGGGGTCAGTGACGGTCTCTTGGTAGCCGACCATGCTGGTTGTGAAGACGACCTCGCCCGCCACCTCGCCATCGGCGGCGAAGGTCCAGCCCTCGTAGCAGGCTCCGTCCTCGAGAACGAGTGTCGCCCTTCTCCTAGACCCTTGCTCCAAACCGCGCTCCAATTCCGTCGTGCACCAGCTCTCCACCAACCATAGTACCTTTGATACGGCCCGTCAGCCTGCGCCCGAGGTATGGGGAGTTCGAGGATCGGCTCACAAGGGTCTCCCGATCCACCGTCCACTCCTCCGAGAGATCCACGAGCGTAAGATCCGCCGGAGATCCTACCCGCAGGCTGCCGCCCCCGCTTATCCAGCGCCCAGGGGCGCAGCTCATCGACTCGACGAGCCGCGAAAGCGTGATTCTACCGTCAAGAACGAGCTCGGTGTAGAGAGCCGGGAAGGCGGTCTCGTGGCCGAGGAAGCCGGGGGCAGCCTCTTCCAGCGGCAGCTCCTTCTCCTCGAGAGCGTGCGGCGCGTGATCGGTTGCCACGAAGTCGAGGATGCCGTTTCGCAGGGCCTCCGTCACACCGGCACGGTCCTCCTCCGGCCTCAACGGAGGGTTTACCCTGTAGAGCCCGTCGAGCGTGGAGATCAGGGCGTCGGTGAGCGTCAGGTGGTGCGGGGTGGTGTCGGCGGTGACGTCAGCGCGGTCCTTGAAGAATCCGACGAGCGCCGCCGAAAGAGGCGTCGAGACGTGGGTTATGTGCACCTTCGCTCCGGTCTCCGTCGCCAGCACCAAGGCCGTCGCCGTCGCCGCGTCCTCGGCGCTGGCGGGGGTGCCGGGAATACCGGCGAGGGCTGCGGCGACCCCCTCGTGCACGACCCCGGTCGCCAGCGTGTGGTCTTCGCAGTGCAGGATCACCGGCAACCCGGCGGTCTTGGCGTAGAGCATGCCGTTTCTCAACACGCTGGCGGACTGCGTCCCGAGCCCGTCGTCTGAGACGCAAAAGGCGCCCGCCTCTTTCAGGAGGCGCATCTCCGTCAACCGCTCGCCCCTTAACCCAACGTGGAGGGCTGCGGCGATGTGGGCTCGCACCCTGGACTCGCGTTCTACACGCCGCACGAGGCCGCTGACGATAACGGGCTTGTCCACGACGGGGTCGGTGTTCGGCATCATCACCACGCTCGTGAACCCGCCGGCGGCTGCCGCTGCGGAGCCGGTCTCTATGTCCTCCTCTTCTTCGCGACCCGGCGTGCGCCAGTGGGCGTGCACGTCCACGAAGCCAGGGAAGAGGTGGAGGCCATCGGCGTCCAGCTCGCGGGGGCCACGCAGACCTTGCCCCACCTCGGCTATGCGTCCTGAGGAGATGCGCACGTCGGCGACGCCCTCGGTCTCGCCTGCGGGATCGAGGACGTAGGCCCGGCGGATTATCACCTCCTCGCCGCGCCCGATCACGCGGCGACCTCGTGGGTCGCACCGGTCGCGAGGGCGAGGACTGCCGAGCGGACGTGGGTCCCGCAGGCGACCTGATCAGGGATCAGGGAGGATCCGCCGAGCACTACGTCGCCGGAGATCTCTACCCCCCTGTTGACGGGACCAGGGTGCATGACCAGGACTCCATCGCGTAGATGCCGCCTGTGAACCCCGTAGAAGCGCGCGTACTCGGCGACCGAGGGAACCCTCGCGCCCGTCATGCGTTCCCTCTGGAGGCGCAGCATGTAGAGCACGCCTGCACCCCAATCCAGGGCCTCGTCCACCGAGGATATGATGGAGAGTCCCCACGCCCCGGCATCGAGGGGAAGGAGGGTGCGCGGGGCTACGAGGGCGACCTCCATGCCGGCAGCCCGGAAGGCCGGGACGACGCTGCGCGCGACCCGGCTGTGCAGGATGTCCCCGACGATGGCGACGCGCCTCCCGGCGAGCTCGTCGAAGCCCTCTAAGGCCCCGCTCAATGAGTAGAGGTCGAGGAGGGCCTGGGTGGGGTGCTGGCCACAGCCGTCGCCCGCGTTGATGATTGCAGCGCCGGTGTGGCGCGTAGCCAGAGTCGCCGCTCCCGTTGCCTGGTGGCGCAGCACTATGGCATCGGCCCCGAGGCGATCAAGGGTCACCACCGTATCTATGAGGGATTCGCCCTTGGCGATCGCCGAGCCCTTCTCGGAGAGCGAGATCACGTCCGCCCCGCCCCGCCTGGCTGCGAGTTCGAAGGAGACCGCAGTCCGGGTCGATGCCTCGAAGAAGGCAAGGCAGACGGTCTTCCCGGCGAGCGGGCTCCCCAGCCGCCCCTCGGCGTGTGCCCGCGCGAGATCGAGAATCGCGCGGAGATCATCGCGCCTCGCACCCTCCAGCGTCAGGAAGTTCCTAGTCTCCAACGACGATCACCCCGTCCTCCCCGTCGGTCTCGCTCAACTTGACCAGCACTCGCTCCTCGCGCGCCGTGGGCACGTTCTTCCCAACGTAATCGGCCCGGATCGGCAGCTCCCTGTGCCCCCTGTCCACCAGGATCGCGAGCCGGATCGCCGCAGGGCGGCCGAGCTCGAGGAGCGCGTCCATCGCCGCTCTAGCCGTCCGGCCCGTAAAGAGCACATCATCTACCAGCACGATCGTACGACCCGCGACCTCGAAGGGCACGCGAGAGCCCTTTAGTGCAGGTTCCTCATCCAAGAGATCGTCGCGGTGAAGCGTGATGTCGAGCGAGCCGACCGGGACCTCGAGCCCCTCGAACAGCCTGATGTTCTCCGAGATGCGCCGCGCCAGCGGGACCCCGCGCGTCAGCACACCCACGAGCGCGAGCCCGTGCAGACTGGATGCGTTCCTTTCGAGGATCTCGTGGGAGATGCGGCGTAACGAACGGTCGATCCCGTCGGGGGTGAGCACCCTCGAGTGCTCGTGGACGCTCATTCGGTCCAAGCTCTAACCTCCTTCGCGCCTCACTGGACGCCGTTAAAGGTCGGTTGTCTTCGAGCAACCTACCAGAGCGCGAGAGAACCGTCAAGGGGTCGAAGCAGATGGGCTCCTCAGCCTCTCATCCCTCGCTCCCAACCACGCGCACCACCTCCACCCACTCGTGCTCGAGGCGTGCGCCGTCTACACCCGTGACGACGCGGGTCGGCTTGCCGCTCAGCGACTCGGGGAAGTTGAGCACGCCGTCTTGCGATCGGACCGAGAGCCGTAACTTCTCGACGAGCGCGCCATCCCAGCCTGCGGCGACAGCGCACGCCAGCGGGTCGTAGTGGAAGTTGAGGAGGTCGTCGGGTAGCCTTGAATGCTCGCGCCCCACACGCCTCATGTCCGATTCAGCACCATACAGCTCGCTTTGATGTGCAACGAGCCGGGCGAGAGCCCCGCCCTCCCGCAGTCGAGGCAAGTGCGCCTCACGCAGGCTCACCTCGAGTGCAACGGCCAACTGCACGATGAGCGGGTCGCACCGTTCCCACACGATCCTCGCGGCTAGCGTGTCCTGCTGCACGTTGTAGTCCCTGTCAGGTTTCCACTCCGGTAACCCCAGTCCTGGCGCTCTAACATATCCACCCAAGACCACGAGTTGTGTCGAGGCGAGCAAACCCGGCCGGGTGATCTCCAGCAGCGCCAGGTTCGTCCACGGCCCTACCCCGACGATCGTCGCGCCCATCTCGACGCTACGTGCCATGAGGTCGAGCGCGGCGCCTGGCGGCGACGGCTCGGGAGCTACCGGTTCGGGCCAGTAACGATCCAGGTCGTACATACTGGGCGGATCACGATACCCCCCGAGCGAGCCGTCCGCTCCAGCAGCTACGGGCACGCTCTCCCGTCCGGCGAGCCTTAGCGCGTAGCGGGCGAGCCCTGCTCGCACGCCACCGGAGTCGCTGCAGGTGGTTACGCCCACGAGCTCCACGCCCGGCCAGCCCACCAGCATCGCTAGCGCGCAGAGGTCGTCAGTGTCGCCGCCGATGTCGGTGTCCAGGTGAATGAGCCTCGGGGCTTCGTCGTGCTTCGAGAGCCGCCGCGTCACGATTCACCAGCCGCGTCGAAACCCAGGAGAGCCGCGGACTTCCGGAGATCATCCGGGATGGGCGACTCGAACCTCAACTTCTCCCCAGTGACAGGGTGCTCGAAGGATAGCCGCTCCGCGTGCAGCCAGAGCCGACGTCCGGGAACAGGCACGCCGTAGAGCGGGTCGGCGTAGACGGGGTACCCGATGGCCGAGAGGTGGACCCGGATCTGGTGCGTCCTCCCGGTCTCGAGCCATACTCTGAGCATCGCGTGCCCCGCCACCTCCCGCAGCACCTCGAAGTGCGTTACCGCGGGTCTCCCTATCCCCGCGGTCATCAGAGTCGGATTCTCGGGGTCCCGGCCTACGGGTGAGTCCACCGTCCCCGTCTCAGGCAATCCCTCTCCCACTACTACCGCCCGATAGACTCGCTCGACCCTCCTCGCCGACAACATCCCCACGAGCCGCGAATAAGCCGGATCTCCCTTCGCGAGCACCATCAAACCCGAGGTGTCCCGGTCGAGGCGATGCACGACGCCGGGACGGCTCGGATCCCCACCGCCGGCGATACCCCTCTCAAGCAGCGCGTTTACCAGCGTACCCGAAGGGTTCCCGGCCCCGGGATGCACCACCATCCCGGCCGGCTTGTCCACTACCAGCAGATGCTCGTCCTCGAGGATCACGGGGACGGGTATCTCCTCCGACGATATACCCTCTAGGGGCACCCGCGCCTCGACGTGATCCCCCCCACGCACCCTGTATGACGGAATGGTCTCCCCACCATCTACGCGCAGAGACCCTTCTTGTATTATGCGTTGAACAGCGCTGCGGCTGAGCCCGAGGCGCCGAGCGGCGAGGCGGTCCAGGCGTTCCCCTGCCTCCGAGGGGTCCACGTCGAAAGTGTGCGGCACGGACGGTCTAGTGGAGGTGGGGCGAGAGGAGCTTCCGGATCTCCGCCCCCCCCAGGCCGCGCACGCGGACCACCTTGTCCCTGCCGGAGGCGCCCCGGAGTATTGACACGTCCGAACGGGGGGTCCCGAGTAGTTCTGCCAGGAAGCGTTCGATCTCTACGTTGGCCCTGCCTTCGACGGGAGGAGCCGCGGCTCTGAGCCTGATGGCGCTCTCGCCGTAGGGGCCCTCGATCGAGGTGCGCCTCGCGCCGGGCGACACCCTGAGGTTGATGAGGACTCCGTCTTCCGTGGAGGTGATGAAACCCCTACTCACGCCGGCGCAAAAAGCGGCTGGCGCGAAAGATGCGGTTATCCCTTTCACCCTCTTCGGAGGTTCCCTCTTCCCGGTCGAAGAAGCTCTGCGAACTGCTCTCCTCCGCCAGAGTCGGCTCCTCCCTCTCGACCTCCTCCTCCGCCGTATGCTCTTCCTCAGGCGCAGGCTCATCGACGACCGCTGACTCTTCGACAGGTGCGGGCTCCTCGACCATGGTCTCTTCCTCGGTGGCTGGTCGAGCGTCGGGTTCCTGGCTGCTGACAAAGGGCTCCTCACCCTCAGCAGCGGGGGGCTCAGCTTCGTCGATCTGCGGCGGCGCCTCACCTGTCGTCGGTTCGATCGGCTGCGTCGCGCCGGCATCTTCGACGGCGTGGCCTTCACTCTTGACGCCCTTCTCGTCCGCGACCTCGGGTCCTGCGCTCTCTTCCTCGTAGGTAGCGGCCTCGCGGGCGACTGCGATAGATTCCGTATCGAGTCGCTGCCGGAGGGAGGTCTCGATCTCCTTGGCCGAGGAGATCTCCATGTTATCCATCATCTCCATGTAAGTCTTCAGGAGGTAACGGAAATCGTTAGCGAAGTTCCTCTTGGCCTCCTGCAAGGCTTCGTAGGACTCTTGGATGCGCTCGACCCGGGCCGAGGACTCGGCTAGCATCTGATGCGAGCGGGTCTTCGCCTCCCGGATCGTGAAATCCGCCTCCCGGCTCGCGCTCCGGCGCAGGTCGTCTGCGGCCTGCTCGGCATGGACGAGCGCGGCCCTGATCGAGCCCTCCAGCTCCTCGAACTGCTGCAGGCGCTCGCGGAGGCTCGAGATCTCCTCGCGCATCCGCGAGTTATCAGTGTAGGCGCGCTCGAACTCGTCGGCGACGGCGTCGAGGAAGTCGTCAACCTGGTTGGCGTCGTAGCCGCGGAAGCTATTCCTGAACTCCTTACGCCTGACGTCTATCGGTCTAATCGGCATACTTAATCACCCCGTTACAGGTCCTATGAACTCGTCGATGACGATGAGCAGCAAACGTCGCGCGATACTAAGACCGAGAATCGCGATGATCGGGGAGAGGTCGATCCCGAACCCTCCCAGCCTCAGCATCGGTATCCTGCTCCTTATCGGCCACAAGATAGGATTGGTCACCGCCCGCACCGCATCGTAGATCGCCTGGAAGAAGCCGCTCGATGGATACGAGGGGAACCAGGAGAAGAGGATGGAGGCGATGATAAACCCGAACAATATATAGTAGGCGTAGTTGACCACCCCGGTGAGCAGCCCGGCCACGCTGTAAGCGAACTCCTGCAGCAGCGCCACGCTCATCCCCCCAACCCCTGCGCCCTCTGCGTAGCCGCGTTGACCCCGTCGTAGACCGCCGCGACGAAGCCGGCCTTCTCCATCGCGACGAACGCCGCCGCCGTCGTGCCGCCCGGCGTCATCACCTCGTCGCGAACCTGGTGGGCGCTCCTGTCTTTCAAGAGCACCGCCGTGCCCCCGATCGTCCCCACCACCAGCCTACGCGCCACGTCGCGCGGGATGCCCTCCCTCACCCCAGCCTGTATCAGGGCGTCGGCGAAGAGCGCCACGTACGCCGGACCCGAACCGTGCAGCGCCGTCGCCGCGTCGAACAGGCGCTCCGGCAGCTCCATCACGTCTCCGACGTGGCGGAAGATATCGATCACGGTGGGTAACATCGCCAGCCCAGGCTCGTTGGCAGTGATGACCGCGGATCCCAGGCCCACGGAGGCGCAGACGTTCGGCATAACGCGCAGCACCGCGGTCCCTGGCGGCAGGTTCTCGGAGATGCGCTCGATGGAGACGCCCGCGGCGACGCTGGTGACGGCCTTGCCCTCGATGGCGGGTGAGATCTCCGTCAGAACCTGCGCGACGTCCCAGGGCTTGACGGCGACGATGACAAGGTCGTTGGCCTCGGCGAGCTCCCGGTTCGATGAGGTGGTACGTATCCCGTGTTTCTCGTAGGGCTCGAGCTGTTCGGGATGGATGTCGCTGACACCGAGGTCGACGTCTCCCGACCCGGCGAGTCTAAGGAGGAGGGAGCCCCCGATCTTGCCCGCCCCGATTATCCCGACCCTTTTCAAGTCCCCCCTAATAGACAAACGGTTAGAGCTGGTTGAAGAACGCCCGCTCGGCGATGCGCTTGCGCTCCTCGGCGCTCACCTCGACGTTGCGCGGGGTCAGCAGGAAGACCCGGCTCGCTACGCTCTGGATGTTACCGTCGAGCGCGTAGGTCAGGCCCGAGCAGAAATCCACCATCCTGCGACTCAGGTCCCCGTCCACATTCTGGAGGTTCAGGATCACGGGCTGCTGGCGCTTGAAGCGGTCGGCGAGACCCTGAGCGTCGTTGAAGCTGGAGGGCTCCACCACGCTTACCCTCGTGGGACGCTGGTCGGGAACGGCGCGCAGGTGGGGGGGGTTCTGGCTGGCGTAGCGCTCGCCCCTGCTGGGGCCCTCGCTGCCAAAGAGGTCCCCGAGCGAGGTGCCGAAGGCCGACGAGCGCTCCGCCCGCCCGAGTCGCCGCACCGCAGGGCCAGGCTCGTCACCCCTCGCCCCGTTCGCGTAAGGGTCTTCGCCGTAACGGCGGTCTTCTTCCTCTTCTTCCTCGTAGTAATCATCATCGTCGACGCCGAAGCCAAACCAGGCCGCGACCCGCTCCAGACGATCCCTAACTCCCATCTTTCCTCCTCACGGGCCATCCTCCCCAATTAATGTTCGCCCGATCCTGACTAGAGTCGCCCCCTCCTCGACTGCCACCTCATAATCATCGCTCATTCCCATAGAGAGTTCCGAGAGATCAAAGTGCGGGCTCCAAGTCTGTCGTAGCCTATCACGAATCGCTCGAAGTTTCGCAAAAACGTAGCGCACCTCCTCCGGGTCTTCAACCGGCGGGGCGAGGGTCATGAACCCCTTGGGACGGACCTTCCCTTCGGTCGCGGCGGCAGCCTCGATCAGGGCCTCGGCCTCTCCCCCGGGGACACCGTACTTCGAAACCTCGCCGCTAACGTTGATCTGGAACAGGACCTCGACGGGGCCGCCATCCGGCGCTCGCTTGGCAAGCTCCTGTATGAGCCTTACCGAGTCCACCGAGTGAATGAGGCTCACGCGGGGGACCACTACTCGCGCCTTGCGCCGCTGGACGTGGCCGATGAAATGCCACTCGAAGCGGTCGCCGAAGATCTCCTGCTTGCGGACGAGGTCCTCCGCCCGGTTCTCCCCCAGAAGATCCGCACCTGCCTCGGCTAGGACGGAGATCCGCGCTGGCTCGTAGTACTTGGTGGCGACGAGTATCCGCGCTCCTTCCGGCCCACGCCCGACCCTCTCCAGCGCCGCCGCTACGTTCTCGCGCACCCGCGCGAGCCTGTCTCGAATGCCGACCTCCGCCCCAGCCTTCACGTACCCACCCTCGCCACCGCAGCAAGGTTGCGTCCCGTCAGGGGACCTTGCTTGCGGTGCGAGTAGAAGAGGTCGGGGCGACAACCGGTGCACAGCTCGAGATCGTGGATCTCCTCCACCCCCACCCTCTCGAGGTCGGCGCGAATCGCCGCCGGCAACGAAAGGTATCGCCCTGAAACCACCGCAGGCCCGTACTCGCGGGCGAATTCCTCAGCCAAGTCCTCGGATACCTCGTAGCAGCAATCCCTGATACACGGGCCTATGTATGCCCGCACCGGCGCCCCCCCCAGCTTTCGCGCTGTCTTCCCGGCCACACCAGAGAGCGTTCCGCGCCAGCCGGAGTGGACCATCCCCACCCCGCGCTCGGCGACGAGCGCCACCGGCGCGCAGTCCGCCACGGCGACGACGAGCGAGAAGCCCTGCTCCTCGGTAACGATGGCATCGGCCTCACCCGCAAAGCCGGCACCCGACACCCTCGCGACGCCGTCCGCGTGGACCTGCCGCACCCACGCTGAGGGTCTCCCATCCATCGCTTCACGTATGAGGGATCTGTTCTTCTCGACCGCCGCCGGGTCGTCGTCGACCTTGGTCGACACGTTCAGGCTGTCATACGGTCCCTTCGAGACGCCACCGCGACGGGTAAAGAACCAGATCCTGGCTCCTTCAGGCTCGGCGGCCGGCGCGACGTAGACGGCGCCCCCGCTCGCGACGGAGACGCCGTGGTGAACCTGGGAGAGATCTCGGCGCACGCCTCGGTAGCTTCGCCTACCGACGACGCAGAAAGGCCGGGATGTCTAGGACGTCGCCCTCGGGTGCAGCAGAGACTTCCTCCTCTCGCTGCTCGGCTACCGGGCGCTCGGTGCGGCGCTGGGCCGTGGCGAGGCGCTGGTCGAAGCCCGTGGCGATGACGGTAACGCTCACTCTATCGCCGTAGGTTTCGTCAATGACGGCCCCGAAGATCAGGTTCGCATCCTGGTGGGCAGCGTTGTGGACGATCTCCGCCGCCTCGTTGACCTCGAAGAGCCCCAGGTCGTCACCGCCCGTGATGTTGAGGATGATGCCGGTCGCACCCTCGATGCTCGCCTCGAGCAGGGGACTCGAGATCGCCAGCTTCGCGGCCTCGGCGCCCCTGGTCTCGCTGCTCGACTCCCCGATGCCCATGAGCGCAGACCCCGAGTTCTGCATGATCGTGCGCACGTCGGCGAAGTCCAAGTTAATAAGACCGGGCACCGTGATGAGGTCAGTGATGCCCTGGACACCCTTCCTGAGGATGTCGTCGGCCATCTTGAAGGCTTCCATCATGCTCGTCCGCTTCTCCGCCACCTGCAAGAGCCGGTCGTTGGGGATGATGATGAGGGCGTCTACGTTCTCCTTGAGCCGCTTGATGCCCTCCTCGGCGAACGTTGAACGCCGCCGCCCCTCGAAGGCGAACGGCCTGGTGACGACCCCTACGGTCAGCGCCCCCGAGTCGCGGGCTATCTTGGCCACGACCGGGGCCGCCCCCGTGCCCGTGCCGCCACCTTTGCCAGCGGTCACGAACACCATGTCCGCCCCCCTGAGCGCCTCCTCGATCTCAGCCTTGTTCTCCTCGGCAGCCTCGGCCCCGATCTTGGGGTCGGCTCCAGCCCCTAGGCCGCGGGTGATCTTCTCTCCTATGTGGATCTTCTGGTCGGCGTCGGTCATCTGGAGGGCCTGGGCATCGGTGTTGATCGCTATGAACTCAACCCCCTGCAAGCCGGAGTTGATCATGCGGTTCACGGCGTTGGTCCCCCCACCGCCAATGCCCACAACTTTTATGACCGCCAGATAGCTCGTCCCCGCATCCAACATCGTGCTAACCCTCCATCGCCTGCTCTAGGGCCCCTTGCCGGCCTATCCTCCCCTGAACCAGCTCCTGACCGTCTCTACTATGCTACCAAAACTAGTTGTGCCTGCACCCTTACTCTTTGGTCTAAGGTCATCGTTTTCAGCCGAAAAGTATAGCAGACCTACAGACGTTGCATACTGAGGTTTCTGTACAGGTTTAACCTCGCCGCGAACACGGCGAGGAGCAGCGGCTCGGGCGCGCATACCGAGGATATCCTCGGCGAGTTCGGTCATACCGTCGAGCAGGGAGCCACCGCCTGTCAGGATCGCGCCCCCCGGGAGCAGATTACGGACGTGGGCCTCCTCGAGCGAATCGCGCACGAACTCGAGGACTTCGCGAGCCCTGTACTCCAGGATCTGGCTCATGAAGTTGGCGTTGTAGTACCGGCTGTCGAGTTCGACGGCGGCGACGGGGTCGACGGTGGCCGAGAGGACCGTCCCGTAGTTGACCTTCAGCGCTTCGGCTTTGTCGTGGGTAATCTCCAGCCCGTAGGCGAGGTCGGCGGTGAAGTTCTCGCCGCCTATGGGGACTACGGCTGTGTGGGTGAGGGCACCCCTCAGGAAAGTCGCCATGTCGGTAGTGCCGCCCCCGACGTCGATCAGAACTACGCCCGACTCGCGCTCAGAATCGAGGAGGCACGCCTCTGCAGATGCCAGCGGCTCGAGCACGACGCGAGAGACCCTGACCCCGCAATCCTCGACGATGCGTAGCAGGTTCTGGATGCTGGAGACGGCGCCGCTCACCACGTGGGCCCGCATCGTTACCTTGCGAGCTGCCAGACCCACAGGGTTCTTGACACCCTCGGAGCCGTCGAGCACGTAGCCGCGGGGGACGACGTGCATCACCCGCTCGTCCTCGTGCAGATCCAGCAGCTGTCGCGCCTCGTTTTCCAACTTCTTGACGAAGCGCTGGGTTATCGTCATGCTCCTCGAGCGATTCAGGAGGGTGACCTCGGTGTTAAAGGACGAGATGTGGCTGCCTGCGATGCCGACTACCACCGGCCCGCCGCGCAACCCACAATCCTCTATCGCGGCGGCGACCGACTCGGCGGCCGCCTGCCGGTCCACCACGACGCCTCTCTTGAGCCCGTGGCTCGAGGCCTCTCCCATAGAGAGTACCTCGGCCCACCCACGCCGGACGTCCACCCTCCCGGCGAGGGCCACGATCTTGGTCGTGCCCACGTCTATCCCGTAAACAAGCGACTGCGCCACGAGCGGTCCCCTAGCCTTCCGGCTCGCCGTCCGTCCCGCCGCTCGACGGCCCACCTACCACGACCCGCTCAGGAGATCGGAGATCGAAGATCCGGGCGTCTGGATGCTCGCTCATAACCTCTTCGAGTGCCCGGGCCTGCTCTACGCTTATGCGCCCGGAGAAGACCACGCTGCGGCCCTCCACGGTCGCCTCAACGCCACCCGGACCAGCCCCGTCAACCGAGTCGAGCCTAGCCCCATTGCTCTCTAACACCCTGGCGAAATCCAAGATCTCCCCTAGCTGATCCTCATCCAGCTCCACCCTCCTGAGGCTCGCGCCCCCCAGCCCCGGGAGCTCAGTCCCGTCAGTCGCCAGGATCACACGCCTCCCATCAACCTCAGCATCAAGGATCGCGCGGCGCTCCTCAACCTGAACCGTAACTATACCTGAATCCCAATCTCTGGTCACCACTGCACCCTTAACCCAAGGATTAGACTCGATTTCTCGCTCGAGCGAGGCGGTATTCAGGGTGAGGAGGCTAGCGTGGTCTGGGACGGCGTTCCAGGCCTCTGATTCGGGGAACATGCGGGCCCCGATCACCTGGACGCCGGTGACGGGGAGGATCAGGTAGGAGAGGGTGAAGACCGCTGCGGTGGTGAGGGCGGCGACGGCCACCGAGATGGAGATAGCTCGCAGGAGGTTCCTCAGTGAAGGGATGTTCGGCCCTCCAGAAGCTCGAGCAGTTCTTCGCCCGACCTCGAGATGTCACCCGCGCCGAGCGTGAGCACCACATCGCCCCTCTCCGAGACCTCGCGCAGGACGCGTGGTACGTCGTCCTGCTGTGGCACGTAGTACACCTCCGGGTGGTCGCGCGTCTCGCAGATGGCGTCCACAATCAGCTTGCCGTTCACGCCGGGCTGGGGCATCTCGCCCGCGCCGTAGACTTCGGTGACGAGGACCGCGTCTGCGGGAGCGAAGGCTTCACCGAACTCTCTGTATAGTTTGCGGGTGCGAGAGTAACGGTGCGGCTGGAATACCGCTATGACCCGCCCACCTGAGGGCATCGTGGCGCGGGCGGCATCTAGCGTCGCGGAGAGCTCGGTGGGGTGGTGGGCGTAGTCGTCTACTACGCGCACCTCCGAACGTTCCCCTTTAAGTTGGAAGCGTCGGCGCACCCCGCCAAAGTCCCTGAGGGTAAGGGCGGCTCCGTAGGCGTCGTGGCCGAGCCAGCGGGCTATGCCTGCGGCGGCGAGTGAGTTGAGCACGTTGTGACGCCCGTAGACGCCAAGCTCGACCGTGCCGCGCTCCACGCCGTCCTCGAAGAGAACGTAGCTGTTGGGGGTGAGGATCTCCGCGGTGAGTTCTCCCGCAGTTATTCCATAGGTTGTGACAGGGCACGGCGCGTGGGCGACCAGGTGCGGGCAGGAGGGATCTTCGGCACAGATTACAAGGTGTCCGTCTGCCGGCAGGGATGTTACGAACTTCGAGAAGGTCGCCACGACGTCGTCGAACGAGGTGTAGAAGTCCGGGTGGTCGAACTCGACGTTGGTGACGACGGCGGCCTTGGGACTAAGCTGGAGGAAGGAGCGGTCGCTCTCGTCGGCCTCCGCGACGATAAGGTCGTCGCGGCCGATGACCACGTTGCTCCCGATGTCGTTCAGCTCGCCACCGACCAGCGCTGTTGGGTTCTCGCCCAGAGCCTTGAGGGCGTGCGTCGCCATGCTCGTCGTGGTGGTCTTGCCGTGTGTTCCTGCCACGGCGATGCCGCAAGCGCCCTCCAGGATGGAGGCCAGGGCAGCCGCACGCGGCATCACGGGGATCGAGCGCCGCCTGGCCTCCAGGAGCTCGAGGTTCGTCGTGGGGATCGCTGTCGAGATCACAACCTCGTCCGCATCCCCCACCTGATGAGCCGCGTGCCCGATGTAGATCTTTATCCCGGTCTCCCTGAGTCTTCTCGTGTAGGGGGACTCCTTTAGGTCCGAGCCGGTGACGGTGTGGCCCCTGTTCCTGAGGACCTCTGCCACGCCGCTCATCCCGGCCCCGCCGATACCTATCATGTGGATCTTCAAGTTCCTCACTCCTTGTGCGCGGCGCGGAGCAACTTCCCGGCCACCTCGTCTGCCGCGTCGGGGGTCGCCAGAGCGCGCATGCGCCCGGCTAGCTCCTCGCGCTGTTCCTCGTTGTCAAGCAGGTCTTCTACCCGCTGGCGTAGAGATCTTGCGGTCACCTCCGAGTCCAGGAGCAGTTCCGCGGCTCCCTTCTCGGTAAAGTACCGAGCGTTGTGCAGCTGATGGTCACCTGTGGCGTACGGGAAGGGCACCAGGATCGCCGCTCTCCCAGCGGCGGCCGTATCGAAGAGGGAGCCTGCACCCGCGCGGCTCACCACCACGTCAGCGGCGGCCAGATACCGCCAGATGTCGTCCACGTACTCGATGATCCTGTGCCTTGGGTTGTCGGTCGAGAGGCGTGCGAAGTCCCGGCGGCCCGAAATCTGGACCACTGAATACGGGGTCGACGTCCGGAACGCTTCCCCCGCAGCGAGGTTGATCTTCAGCGCCCCGCCGCTCCCTCCGAAGATCAGAACCACCGGTGGCTCGAGATCCAACTGGCTGAGAGCATCCGCCCTCGAAGCGCCGAAGAACTCGTTGCGGGTGGGCATACCGACCCACACGGCCTCCTTGAGAAGCTCTGCGGCGATCGGGAACGTCACGAAGGTCTCCGTGGTGAAGCGGCTCGCGAATCGGTTCACGCGGCCTGGCACCGAGTTCTGCTCGTGCAGGAAAGTGGGAATCCTCAGAGAGCTGGCACCGGCGACTACCGGCGCGCTCGCGTAGCCACCCACCCCGAGGACGGCTGAAGGACGGAACTCCTTCACCAGAGTCCGGCAACGGACGAGAGCTCTGAGAAAGAGCATGCCCGCCCGCAGCCGCGCGATCGGGCCGCCTGCGAGACCTCTGAGGGGCAGCGTATGCAGAGGGTAGCCGGCTTTGGGGACGAGGTCCCGCTCGATGCCCGTCTCCGAGCCGACGAACTCGACCACTGCCCCCTTCTCACTCAAACTACCGGCCACGCAGAGCGCGGGGATCACGTGCCCTCCGGTACCGCCGCCGGCGATCAGGATCCGCCGGCTCTCTGACGCGGGGTCTTGCGACTCTCGC
This sequence comes from Rubrobacteraceae bacterium, assembly GCA_035947015.1. Classification (GTDB taxonomy): domain Bacteria; phylum Actinomycetota; class Rubrobacteria; order Rubrobacterales; family Rubrobacteraceae; genus JALYGY01. The sequence goes on along the minus strand of DASZKL010000113.1, from coordinate 4,385 downwards.
CCGTTCACTGTCCTCCGATATCCTGTACAAGATGCCCACGGCGGCGAAGCACACAAGCAGGCTCGAACCACCGTAGCTTATGAAGGGCAACGTCATCCCCGCAAGGGGGAGGACGACCATGGCGGCCCCCAGGTTGAAGATAGCCTGCACGGCGAGCATCGTGGTAAGTCCCGCTGCCATGCACCGGGCCATGACCGACGGCGCGCCCATGGAGATGCCGAAGCCCGCCAGCGCTAGAAAGCCGAATGCTGCGATCACCGCTACCATGCCCAGAAGCCCAAGCTCTTCTCCGATGAGCACGAAGATCATGTCCGTCCCGAGCTCCGGCACCGAGACCCCCTGGCTCCCCGCTCCGGCGCCTGACCCGAAGAAGCCGCCCGCCTTTATGGCGATCATGGACTGGACGATCTGGTAACCGGAGCCGTCCGCGGTGGCCCAGGGGTCGAGAAAGGTTAGGAACCGCTCTCGCCGGTAGGGCGCGAGCAGCATCACCCCGAAGAGCGCCACACAAGCCGCGGCGCCCGAGAGCAGTAGATCCCGCGTCCTGAGGTCGGAGGCCCAGAGCGTTCCAGCCGCACCCGAAAGCAGCACGACGGAGGTGCCGAAGTCCGGCTCGACGAGCACCAGCACGAAGAGCAGACCGACGGCCGCCAGCGGCCGCAGGGGCAGCCCGGAACCGGGCGGCACCCGCGCCACGGCGCAGCTCAGCACCAGGACGGCCGCCAGCTTCGCGAACTCCCCCGGCTGGAGGCTTACGGGGCCCAGGTCCAGCCATCTCCGCGCGCCGCCGACCTCGGTTCCGACCCCAGGGATGAGCACGAGCAGGAGGCCCACCAGCACGGCCAGGTACAACCACGGCGCGTACCGCCGCCAGGCAGTATACCGAACCCGGCTCACCACGAAGAAGGCGACGATGCCGAGCGCCAGGTGCCCGGTCCGCAGGAAGAGGAAGCGAGTCCCGAACTCCCTGTAGGTCGCCGAGTACACCATGACGAGCCCCAGCAGCGAGAGGCCGAGGGCCACCAGGAACAAATTGGCCCGCAGGCTCGTCAATGCCGGATCACCCCTCGCCGCCCGGCGAGGTCCTCAACGAGTCTTGCAAAGGCCTCTCCCCGCTCGGCGTAGCCCGCGAACTGGTCGAAGCTCGCGCACCCTGGCGAGAGCAGTACCGCGTCCCCAGCCCTAGCCACGGTCTCGGCCTCGGCGACGGCCTCTCTCAGGTCCGTGACCAGCCGGGAGACATCCCCCCACCCTTTGCCCTTGAGATACTCGAAGATGGCCTGTCCAGACTCGCCCTGGCAGATAATCGCCCGGCACCTATCGAGCTGCGGCAGCACCTCGGCGAAGTCCGTCTCCTTCTCGGAACCGCCGAGGATGAGCACGACCGGTCTCTCGAAGCTGGAGAGGGCAGCTGCCACCGCAGCGGGGTTGGTCGCCTTGGAGTCATCTACGAAGAGCACGCCGGCCCTCTCGGCAACTACCTCCACGCGGTGCGGCTTGAGCCGGTAGTCGAGGAGAGTCGCCCTGATCTCCTCCACCGCCGCGCCGAGCCTCTCTGCAGCAGCGGCCGCGAAGAGCGCGTTATCGAGGTTGTGCGCCCCGGAGAAGCGCAGCTCACCCTCCTCGGCCAGTGGAGACCCGTAGAGGAGGAGGCGACCCTCGCGCACCGTCGTATCGCCCTCGCCAACCACGAGTACACTCGCGCCGAGATCTTGCGCCGCAGCGCGACCCACGGGATCTGCTGCGCTCACGAGCGCGAGGTCCTCCGGTCCCTGCCCTTCGAAGATGCGCAGCTTATCGCGCACGTACTCCTGAAAGGAGGCGTGCCAGTCAAGGTGATCCGGGCGCGCGTTGAGCAGCGCCGCTATCTCGAATCCGGGACTCTTCAGGTAGTGGAGCTGGAAAGAGGAGACCTCCAGAAGGAGCAAACCGGCGGAACGCACCTCGTCCAAACACCCGCTCAGGGCGCGCCATGAGTTCCCGGCCACTGCGTGGGGCACCCCCGCGGCATCGAGCATCCGGTGGAGCAAGTCCACGACGGTCGTCTTGCCGTTCGTCCCGGTGACGGCCGCTACCCTTGTGGCGGTTCCGAGCATTTCGAGGCCGAGGCCCACCTCGGAGACTACGGGTATGCCGCGCTCCTGGGCAGCGCGCAGCACGGGATCCCGGGGCCGGACACCGGGGCTGACCACGACCCGGTCTATACCGTCAAGGATTTCGGGCCCCGCGCCGAGGGCGCCCGCGACGCCGAGCTCAACGAGCGTGCCCTGCAGGCGTTCGTCGTCTCCTGCGTCCGCGGCGAAGAGATATTCGCCGCGCTCAAGGAGGGCATTGGTCGCCGCGACCCCCGATTCTCCGAGCCCGTACACCAGGGTCCTCACGGGCTCACCTAACCGTGTTATAGAGGAGCAAGTAGTAGAGTAAGAATCCGAACGCGGCAAAGGCGGCCTGGGCGATCCAGAACCGGACCACTATCTTATTCTCCTGCCAGCCCAACATCTCGAAGTGGTGGTGGATGGGCGCCATCTTGAAGACCCGCCGCTTGCGTCCGGTGAGCCTAAAGACCGCGAACTGGACTATGACCGAGAGCGCCTCCATCACGAAGAGACCCCCTATCACGGGCAGGAGCAACTCCGTCTTGGTCAGGACTGCGGCGGCGGCCAGTACCCCCCCGATGGCGAGCGAGCCGGTGTCGCCCATGAAGATGTCCGCCGGGTGCGCGTTGTACCATAGAAACCCCACGATAGCCCCGACCATCGCCCCGCAGATGATCGCGACGTCGTACTGGCGCTCGAGGAACGCGATGGCCGTGTAGACCACCAGGGCTATCGCCCCTGCCCCCGCGGCGAGTCCGTCGAGGCCGTCAGTCAGGTTCACGGCGTTGGTCGTCCCTACGATCACGAGCAACAAGAAGACGCTGAAGAGCGCGATCCCGACCACCCCCGGTCCCAGCACCAGGTTTCGGTCGAAGCCGGGCACCACGACGTTCTGCGTGACGCCTACGTAACGCAGGGCCAGGACGTCGGCAAGGACGACCGCCAGGGTGAGCAGCAAGAACTTGTAGCGAACGCTCAAGCCTTCGCTCCCTCCTTTGGAGATCTTCTGCCAGTCGTCGTATAGGCCGATCCCCGCCACAGCCGAGACGATCAAGAGCGTCGCGAAGGTCGCCACGTTCGGCCGCGCCACCACCAGGAGCGCCGCAAGAAGACCTATCAGTATCACGACCCCACCCATCGTCGGCGTACCGGCTTTGATGAGGTGGGTCTCCGGTCCCTCCTCGCGCACGAACTGCCCGAATTTGCGCATCTGCAGGAACTCCGTGAACTTCGATCCCAGCGCCACGGTTACGAGAAACGCTATCGCCGCTCCGAGTACGACGCTAAACAAGGGCCAAACTCTCCTTCAATTTACCGGTTAGGATATCGAGCTTTACTCCCCTCGAGCCCTTTACTAGTACGTAATCCCCGCTGTGCAGCCTCGCTCCGAGGTCGTCGGCGGCCGCACTTGCATCTTCGTAGAAGAGCGTCTCGCCGGAGAAGGTCTCGGCGTACCAGCGGGCCTCGTCCCCGACGCAGACGAGCAGAGCGACGCCAACGTCCTCGGCGAGTTTCCCGGTTTCACGATGGTATGTTCGAGCCGCGGCACCCAGTTCGAACATCCCGCCGAGTACGGCGACGAGCCGGCGTCCTTGCCTGGCGGCCTGCTCCGCCCCGTAGCGCAGAACGGCGGCGACGGCGGCAGGGGAGGCGTTGTAGGAGTCGTCGTAGACCACGATGTCGTCCCGCAGCCGGTAGACCTCGCCACGGAGCCCGGTGCGCCGGAGGCGGGATACCCCTTTGGCGCACTCCTCCAGGTCGAGACCGAGCGCCAGCGCTCCCCCGAGCGCAGCTAGCAGCGGCTCGACGAGGTGGGTTCCGAAGGCCGGGGAACGGACCTCGGCCGCCCGGTCGCCCAGGTGCGCCAGAAAACGAAGGCCTTCCTCGCGCTCTTCTATCCCGGAAGCGAACAGGTCTGCGCCCTGGCGGCCGAAGGTGATGCGCCGCTTCAGGGCCCGCCCCTGTCCCGTTGCGGCTTCTGGCGCGCCCACAGGGGCAACGAGAGTCCCATCCTCGGGGAGCGCGAGCGCGAGCTCGCCCTTCGCGGCGGCCAGAGCCTCGAGGCTGCCGAACGAGTCGAGGTGAACGGGCGCGACCGCGGTAAGGATGCCGATCTTCGGTGGGGCGATGTCGCAGAGGTAGGCGATATCCCCCGCGTGGGTCGCCCCCATCTCGAGGACCAGCACTTCGGTGCGCGGCTCGGCCGCCAGTACAGTGAGGGGGAGACCGATCTCGTTGTTGAAGTTCCCGGCGGTCGCCGAGACCTTCTTACCGGCGTACCGGAGCACG
>DASZKL010000112.1:0-3256 GCA_035947015.1 Rubrobacteraceae bacterium | reverse complement strand
TCGGCGTTCTGGCAGGGAGCGTCGCAACCCTTGCAGACGTCAGGGTCGGTGACCCGCACCTCGGTCGGGGCGAACCTTGCCAGGATGCCGAAGAAGACCGAGAACGCCTCGCCCCCTCGCAGCCAGGCCTCCTTTCCGAAGAGGGCCATACCCGCCAAGGTGATCGCCGAGTAGAGGAGAGCCAGAACGGCGATGTTCGATGGCCTGGAGGAACCCAGGAATACGAGCTCCACCCAGGCGAAACCGAAGTAGAGAACGAGCGCCGGCCAGACGCCCCATCCGACCGGATAGGGCAGGTACTGACCCTTCCTCAGCCGGGGGGCGAGCACCTGGGCCCACTCGAAGAGGATCTTCCATGGGTTCACCAGTTCCCAGAGGTTTCCGAGGAGCACTGTAAAGAACGTGAGCCCGACCCACCAGATGATCCAGACGAACGTTGGCGCGAGGTTGCTCTCCGGCGTCTGGTCGCCGAAGAGACCGCTGAGGATGACGAGGGAGAAGAGCGCAACCGAAACCAGGCGCACCCCGAGCAGAAGTGGCCTGCTCGCGAACACGGCCCGAAACCACCCGACCTGCAGGAGATCGAAGCGCGGGTAGCGGTGCGGCGCTGGCTTCGTATCCGCCAGCAAGACGAACGTGAGGACCACCGCCGCGGCCGCGCCGTAGGCGTATAGCCAGAACGGGACGGGGATGTCGTAGCGCACGCCGAAACCGTGGGCGAGAGCCTCGCCGGGCAGCGTGAGCAGGAGGATGGCGAGCATCAGCAGAGCGGTGATGCACCGGCCGGGCACCCTCATCGCGGCTCGACTACCAGCGTTCCGAGTTCTTCCTCAGTCTCGTGGTTCTCGATCTCGAAGCGGCCTGTGAGGTCGGCTTCGAACGAGAGCCTCGCCGGTTCGCCCGGCTCGGCCTCCTGCTCGATATCGTAGCCGTGCACGTGGAGCTCGGTTGGGGAGTCGGTGGAGATGCGGAGTACTACCCGGTCGCCCTCGGTGACGGTGATATCCGAGGGCTCCATGACGTCGTCGCTGATCCTGAGGTCGAACTCGCGCGTCTGCGGTCCAGCCGTGGGCGCGTTCGGGCGCAACAGCACGAAGAGCGCGGCGAGGACGAGGACGGCCCCAACGACCAGGACCAAGGGCCTAGCCATCGCGGCGCTCACCTATCGTCGTAGAGTCCAATCCGCTCTTAGGATGGCACACTTCTGCCCCCAAGACAAAGCGCATGTCAGCACGCCTCCTCCCTGCGGTCGTCGGCTTGTCAGCACGCTACGCCCTCTTCGAGGGCTTCGCTTTTCAGCACGGCGCTTCGCGCCTCTCAGCACGCATCGGGCCTACCGGCCCTTGCTTTCAGCATTTCAGCTCTGGCTGACTAGCTGACAAGTCGCCCGCAGGGCGACGTGCTGACTAGCTTTATTCCCGGAACGCGTGCGCGCCGTAGAGCCTGACGAAGTGGGCCCCGGTAATGATGCGTCGCCGCGCGAGCTCGCCCTTCACCTTCTCGAACAGGACCACCGCCTCAGCGCCGCCAGAGCCTATCGGCTGGACGAGCCGGCCGCCCTGGGCGAGTTGCTGTGCGAGAGGGGGCGGTACCGAAGGGAACGCGGCGGAGACGAGGATCGCGTCGTACGGGTCGTGCTCGGGCAGCCCTTCGGTGCCGTCGCCCGCGACGACCTCGACGTTCGTGATGCCGTGGCGGGTGAGGTTCTCCCTAGCGGTCTCGGCGACGTCGGGCCATCGTTCCACGCTCCACACGTAGCCGGACAGGTGGGCGAGGAGCGCCGTCTGGAAGCCGTAGCCCGTGCCGACCTCGAGGACGCGCTCGGAGCCCGAGAGCTCGAGAGCCTCGATCATCTTCGCCGAGAGCGAAGGCTGGGTCGTCACCTGCCCGTGGGGGATAGGCAGCGGCTGGTCCACGTAAGCCCGCCCGGCGAGTTTGGGCGGGACGAAGTTGGCCCTCGGTACCGCTCGCAGGGCTTCGAGAACGCGAGCATCGCGCACGCCCGCGGCGACGTTGACAGTCCGGGCGAGATCCTCCTGGCCCTTCACAGCCACCAGCGCGGAGAGCCGGCCGCTATCCGGCGGGCACCTCCTCAACGGGTGGCGCGCTCGACGTTATGAGGTTGCGTATCTCCCTGAGCGCCACCGACAACGTCGCGAGGCCGAAGGCCCCGCTCGCATTGATGTCTGTCAGCACCTGCAAGGTGCGTTCGACGGGTTCCCAGTTGACGTTCACCCAGGCGTCGATGCGTTCCGCAGCAGGGAGGTCGTCTGGGGTGTTCCTGAGGATCTCCGTGGTGAGCTCGGCCTGCTGACTGTAGAGATCGTCACGCAGCGCCGCCCTCGCTAGCGTCTGCCAGCGGTTGTCGCGGGGCAGGGCCTCGACGTGGCTGCGCAGCCAGTGGAGCCTCAGCCTGTCGCCGAGCGTGAAGTAGACCCCGGCAGCCGTCTCCACGGGTTGATCTGTCGCCTCGGCGACGTCCACGATGTCTAGAGCGCTGAACAACCTGTTGAGGATGGCCATCCGGCGCGCCAGCTCGGGCGGAACGTTGGCCTCGACGAGCTGCCCGGTCGCCCTCTCGATAGCCTCGCGGTCCGGGAGGAGCTCCATGATGCGGCCCGAGAGCTCCGCCGTCCTCTCCGAGAAGTACGAAACCGCGGCGGCGACGTCCAGGGGTGGCCGGCGATTGCGCAGTAGCCAGCGGGTAGCGCGTTCGACCAGCCTGCGCCCGTCGAGGAGCATCCTGATCTGGGTCTGGGCCTCAATCCCGGTGTCGAGCGCTTCGATCTGCGCCCACAGGTCGCGCATTCCGAAGATCTCACGCGCCGCCGTGTAGGCCCTGGCGATCTCCGGCGGCGGCGCCCCCGTCTCTTCCTGCAGCCTGAAGGCGAAGGTGGTCCCGCACCTGTTCACCATGCTGTTGGTGATCTGGGTTGCGATGATCTCCCGCCGCAGGCGATGTTCCTGCATCCGGTCCTGGAACCGCTCGCGCAGGGGGGTAGGGAAGTACCGCTCCAGCTCGCCCGAGAGGTAGGAGTCTTCGGTAACGTCGGAATCCAGCATCTCCCTGTAGAGCGTGATCTTGGTGTACGCCAGCAGGACGGCGAACTCGGGGGCGCTCAGCCCCATGCCATCCGACCTCCGCTCGGCCAACTCCTCTTCGCTCGGGAGGAACTCTAGCTCGCGGTTGAGCTTGCCTGCCTGTTCCAGGGCGCGGATGTAGCGGGCGTGCACGTCCACCATGGAGGCGGCCTGG
>DASZKL010000111.1:0-9210 GCA_035947015.1 Rubrobacteraceae bacterium | reverse complement strand
GGGCAGCGGAACACGTTGGAGTTTCGGGGGACGAGAGGGTACATTACCTGAGCCGGATACAAGAGAGCGTGGAGCAGCGTCATGGAGCTTAGAAACAATGAGGAGCTTAGGAACGAGATCCTGCAGTCCTGGCTCAGGGACGCCTGGGTATATCCCCTGCAGGGCTCGGACGAGCGGACCTACCTGCGCCTGACGCCAGGAGGCCGGCTCAAGATGCGGCGGAGGATCGGCGAGCTGGAGGAGACTCTGGGCGTCAAGGGCGGAGATCTGGCCCGTCAGGAAGAGGCAGGCACGCTCCCTGCCGAGCGCGACAAGCTGGAGCTCGCGATGATGGTGCAGGCCTACACCTCCGAGCGCCGCTTCATAGAGAGCCGGGGCGGCACTCTGGGAACCCCGGCGGTCGAGCTGGAGGACGAGGCCGAAGATGAAGGTGGGTAGCTCTGCGCCCCAAGATGTCGTGCTCGCTCCATCGATCAAACGCCACGGAGAGGTAGCATACCTCCCTGCGCCGTGTTAGGCTTTGCTGGCGAAGCCCCGCCGAGGCGTCGGTGGGGCGTCGTTGACGCACAGGAGGGGGCCTCTCAGAAGGTGTGGCTGTCGGCAAGTAAGCGGCGCGGGATTCCGCGGAGGATGAGCCATTGAGTCTCAAGAACCGGAGAGAGGGTCAGGAACGCGGTTACCTCTCCCCTCACGGCGGCTTTGGGGATACCAAGTCGTACGGCCGCAAGAGGCGGAGCCTCGCGGCCCCGATCATCATCGCCTGCGCCGTCGTCGCCGTGTTGGTGGCGGCTGACTATCTGATGAACACGGACAAGATCTACCGCGGCGTCGAGGTCGGCGACGTCCCTCTCGGGGGCAGTTCACCCGCCGAGGCGGAAGAGATCGTCAAGGAGCGCGTCACGGGCGCGCTCGAAGAGATAGAGTTCAGCGGCCCCGAGCACTTCACCCGCACGGCCGGGGAGATGGGCGTGAGCTTCAACGTGCAGGCGACCGTGGACGAGGCCTACGCCGTGGGCCGGGAGGGGAACATCCTCGAGCGCCTGGGGGAGCGCGCGCGTGCGCTCGTGATAGGGGTGACGATACCGCCCGACGTCGACTACAGCCCGGAGAAGGTGCGCGCCGAGGTTGGAGAGATAGCGTCCCGGGCTAACCACGAACCGCAGGATGCGTACGTGAACGTCTACGGTTCGCACGTTGAGGTCGTCGAGTCCCGCAAGGGCTACAGACTGGATAATGCGGGCACCGCCGAGAGCGTGGATGGAGCCATCGAGGATATGAGCGGGCAGGCGAGGCTGGTGGGCGAGGTCCTCGAGCCCGCGATCACGACCGCAGAGGCGCAGTCGGCGGCGGAGAAAGCGCGCCGGGCCGTCTCCGAGCAGCTCGTGTTCAAGGCGGAAGGGAAGAGCTGGACGCTCTCGCCGGCGGACATAGGGTCGGCGCTGGACGTCACCAGGAGTGATGGTGAGATAGATGTCGTCCTCAACGAGGAGCGCCTGAAGAACCGCCTGGCGCACGTGTACGGCGATCTGACGGTCACGCCGGTGGAGGCCAGCTACGACTTCGGCGCCAACGGCGGGGTCATCGTCATGCCGAGCAAGGATGGGCAGAATATCGATGATGACAAGTTCATCGGGTCTATAAAGGAAGGCCTCTTCGAGGACAAGCGCGAGTACCAGGTGCCCATCGTCGTCGACAAGCCGACTTACACGACGGCCGAGCTGGAGGCTATGAAGCCGACCACGCTCCAGGGCTCCTACCAGACCAACTACACCCTCAGCAGCGACACGAGCGAGGAGCGGGTCCAGAACCTGAAACTCGCCTCGGGTGAAGTCAGCGGGACGTTCGTAGCTCCGGGTGAGATCTTCTCGATGAACGACACGGTCTCGGACGTCAGCTACAAGAGGACCCACGTCATCATCAACGGCAAGGAGACCCTGGCGGACGGCGGCGGCCTCTGCCAGGTCACCTCCACGCTCTACAACGCGGTTCTCTTCGCCGGGCTCGAGGTCGTGGAGCGTCACCCTCACGCCTCGCAGCTCCCCTACATAAGGCCAGGGATGGACGCGACCATCTGGTTCGGCGCCCTGGATATGAAGTTCAAGAACACCACAGACGGCTACATACTCCTCGAGGAGTACGTCTCCGATGACGGCTACGTCTACGCCAACGTCTACGGCGTCCCCGACAACGTCAACGTGGAGATGTCGTCCGAGAAACTCTGGATGACCGATGACGCCTCCGAGTGGGTCACGTACTACAAGAGGACCGATGGGGGCGAAGTCGTCTACGAGGATCGGTGGAAGACGGAGTACGACGCCCTTATAGACGACAAGGGGAAGAAGATCAAGACGCCCGACGTCAACGTGGAGCCGGTCCTCGGCGGCAGCGCCTAGAGTAGCTTCTCAGCCCGCTACGCCCTTTAGGGCTTCGCTTGTCAGCTTTCCGCCGCTCGGCTCTTGCCCTGTGGCATTTTGCGAGAAGGCTTTCCGGTAGAACCTTTACTTAGTGCTGGGGGCAACGAAGCGCGCTCTTCCTAGCTGACAAGTCGTCCGCAGGGCGACGTGCTGAAAAGCGGAGGCGAAGCCGGAGCGTGCTGACTAGCTTATAGCCTTCTGACCCTCCAGCACGTCCTCGGGCCTGCCCCCAGCCCGCAGGAGGTGTGCCTCGCCCCCCCAGAGCAAGAGCTCCGCCGGCGCGGGGTGGCTCAGGAAGCCCAGGTTGCTCGCGCTGAATCCGTACGCCCCACTGTAGAAGACGCCGATAAGGTCTCCGACCTCGGTTTCGGCCAGGGGGATGTTGGAGCCGAACATGTCGAGCGGCGTGCAGCACGGACCGGCCACAGCCGTGCCCTCCTCGGGCACCCCGTCCGTTCGGGTCAGGTTGAGGAGCGGGTAGGACTTGCGGAACACCTGCCCCATGTTCCCCGTCGCGGTGAGGTGATGGTTCATACCGCCGTCGGTGACGACGAAGGTCTTTCCGCGCATCTGCTTCACGTCCACGACCCTTGTGACGTAGACGCCGGCGTCGGCAACGAGGTAGCGGCCCAGCTCGAAGAGAAAGCGGCACCCCTCGAGGCGCGAGTCGGCGCGGTAAGTCTCGAGCAGTTGCCGGAAACCCTCACCGAAGCTATCCAGATCGAACTCGACCATCTTCTCGAAGTAGGGCACCCCGAAACCCCCACCGAAGTCGATCATTTGCAGGGGTTGGCCTGCGTAATCTGCGGTCTCGAGCGCGATCTCGAGGATGTTTCGGCAGTGCTCGAGGAGCGGCCCGACCTCGAAGACCTGGGTAGCGGTGTAGACGTGGATGCCCCGCAGGATCAGCTCCGGATGAGAGAGGGTCTTGCGGACCGCCTCTTCGAGTTCTGCCTGGTCTATCCCGAACTGCCCGACCGTACCCCCCATCCTCATCTGCGAGCCCATCAGCTGCACTGCGGGGTTGATCCTCAAACCCACCCCGATCCGGCGCCCCAAGTCTTTGGCGATCGTCGCCAGGCGGTCGATCTCGTTCAACGACTCCACGTTGTCAGCGAAGATGCCCTCCTCGATGACCATCCTCAGCTCATCGTCGGTCTTGCCGGGACCGGCGAAGACGATGTCCTCGGGCTCGAACCCCGCGGCCTGTGCCACCACGAGCTCACCCGAGGAGGCGACCTCACCACCGGTCTCTACCTCTCGAGCTATGAGCTGGCACACGCCGACGCTCGGGTTGGCCTTGAGCGAGTACGAGACCTCCGTACCTAGAGCCTCCTTGACGCGGCGTACCCTGTCCACGATCATCTCGCCGTGGTAGAGGTAGAAGGGGGTGCCGTGATCCCTGGCTATCCGGGAGATGGGCACGCCCGATGGGGCGAACTCGCCATCGGCGGTGGATCCGCCGAAGCGCTCGGCCAGGTCGAGGGCCTTATCCGTTTGCGTAAGCACTGCTTATCCCTTTGCGGTCGATCTTGCCCGACCCGGTCTTGGGCAGCTCGTCCCGGACGAAGATCTCCTTCGGCACCATGTATGGCGGCCCGTTCCTTATGACGTACTCGCGAACCTGTTCGACGGTTTCCTCCTCCGGGACCTCGCCGTTCCTCAAAGAGACTACGGCCATCACCAGGTGGCCCATCTCCGGGTCGGGCACCCCGAAGGCGCACGCCTCGTGCACGAGCCCCGACCCAATGAGCAGGTCCTCGACCTCCTCGGGGCTCAACCGGTAGCCCTGGCTCTTGATCATGCCGTCGTTGCGGCCAAGGTGGTATAGGAAACCGTCCTCGTCGCGCTTGGCCAGGTCGCCGGAGTACACGACCCTCTCCACGTCGAGGAGCTCCGGCGGGGCGAGCGGGTTAGGGCGGTATGCCTTGCGGGTCGCCTCCTCGTTGCCCCAGTAGCCCATCGCGACCGTCGGGCCGCGGTGGACAAGCTCGCCGACCTCGCCGGGGGCGCACTCTTGCCCCTCGGCGCCTATGACCATGATCTCGGTGTTCGGGATCGCCTTGCCGATGCAGTTTCCGCGCTCGCGGGAGGAGCGCCAGATCTCCTCGGGCGGCAGATACGTCGAGCGAAATGCCTCCGTGAGGCCGTACATGAGGTAGATCTTGGTCCCCGCGGGTTCGAGGAGCCGCCTCAGCTCGTCGAGGTTCGGTTGCGGAATCCTGCCGCCGGTGTTGGCAATGTAGCGCAGGCTCGCCAGCGGCTCTTCTTGAATGGATTTCGCGCTCCTGAGGAGCAGCGCCCACAGCGGGGGTACCCCCGTCACGCCCGTGATCTCGTGCCGCCTGAGCGCCTTGGTGAGGTCTCCCGGCAACCGCGAGCGCTGCAACACCAGCGTCGCCCCCACCCGCAGCGCGGTGGTGAACTGGCTCATCCCGGCGTCGAAGTTCAGCGGCAACGCAGAGAGGATGCGGTCCTCGCTTGTGTTCTTGAGGTACGTCGAGACGATCTGGGCGCCGGCCACGAGGTTGCGCTGGCTCGTGGCCACGCCTTTGGGCATGCCCGTGGAGCCCGAGGTGTACAGGATCGTCCCGAGGTCAATCTCCGAGACCTGCCTCTCCACTCGGGGCGCATCCCCGTTTCGGAGCACCTCCGCGAGGTTCACCAGAGCCCCTGCGGTCTCCTCGCGTGGAGGATCTCCTCTGTAGAAGGCCGTCCCTCTAACGGTTCCCCTCTCGAGGTCGTCGAGCTTTGCTGAGTCCCCGATCATGACGTTGATGTCGCAGTCCTGCGCTACGTACGCGACCTGGGGTGGCTTGAAGAGGGGATTTATGTTCACGTATGCGGCGCCCGCCAGGGAGGTGGCGAGCATCGCCACTATGGCCCCCCAGGACTTCTCCATGTAGACGCCGACCCTGTCGCCTCTCTCTACCCCCGCCTCCTGGAGCGCGGCGCACAATGCCTTGCTCCCATGCTCGATGTTCTCGTAGGTGTACTCGGCGCCACCGTCGACGATAGCCACCTTGGAGGGGTCGCGCTCCACTGTGTTTCGGAGCAGATCGTGGAGCGTGAACTCGGGAAGGATCATGCTCACTCGGTCTTGCTTGCCACCAGAGAGGCGATGGCCTCGACTGAGCCGAAGTTCTCCTCGTCGAACTCCTCGTCCTCGACGATAATGTCGAACCTCTCCTCGAGAAACGTGACGAGCTCCACCGTCTGTAGCGACGTCAGGACGCCGTTCTCTATGAGCGGCTCGTCGGGGGAGACCTCGCGGCCCCCCGTCACGTTATCCCGCAACCAGCCCTGTATCTCGGTGGCCGCGTTCTCGGTGCTGACAGCCATGCTCTTCAGTTACCTCCCATCTACTATCTGACCCAGAAGCTCGCTTCCCCGTCGCCTGTGGTGTACGACCAGTTGGTGGGATCGAGGGCCGCCTTGTGCAGCCCGTGATCCGCGAACTTGACCAGCAGCGTGTGGCGCCTGCCTTCGCGGGGGAAAAAGCCCAACCTCCACACGTCCTTCGCCCGCGGCGAGGTAGGCGACTCGAGGAACCGATACCTGATGATGTACACTCCCGCCCGCGCGAAGTGCCCGACCACCTCGTTGAGGAGCGCGCGTGCGACGTCGTGGCGCCCTGGGCGCGTCGTGAGGTCGAGCAGGTAGCCGTTGTCGTCGCCCACGGTCACCCTGAGAACGGCGTAACCGAGGAGAGCATCCCCATCCCTCACGCCCAGGATGGTCACCGGCGATTGGGGGGAATCGGGACCGTAGCGCCAACGCAAGAACGCCGCGTCCTTCTCCGGCACGCAGGGCACGGTGGCGGCTACGCTCTCGAACAGCTCGTCGAAAGACGCGTCGAACCTGTCGAGCACCTGCGCCTTCGGACCGTCCCCGAAGACCCTGCCCAGGGCCCCGTCGACAGCCCTGAGGCCCCAGTTAGGGAGCTTCATCGCCGACCTGAGTGGTGCGGTGAGCCTCGGGAGCTTGGACACATCCAGGATCTTCGCCGCGTAATGCAGTTTGCCAGCCTCCTTGGCCCCCAGCCGCGTCTCGACCGCTATCGCCTCCGGCACCTGGTCGCAGGAGACGCAGTTCTCGACGGTGCGGAAGAAGCGGCGCATCAGGGAGAGCGCGTGGAAACCGTTTCCCGGGAGCACCTGGTAGTCCGCTGGGGTGTAGGCGACTACCCTCTCGCCCCCTATCCAGTAGAACTGGGGTATCGCCGCCAGGTGTCCCACCACTTCCCCTCCGTCCGAGGCCAGGACCCAGCGGTGCCTCTCGTCGGCGAGCGGGTGGGTACCCAGCCAGCGCCAGATACGAGCGTGCCAGTCGACTTCGTAGGCCTCGGGGTGGTCGGGGTAGATGAGCGTGCGCAGCTTATCGACGCCGCGCTCGAGATCGGCGCCCTCCAGCGGCCGCACCGCTACCTTCGTTGTTCGGGCCGTGATCGCCTCCCGTTCTTCTCTCTTGGCGCGCGACTTCCCCACGGCTCCGCCGCCTACGCTCAGGTCCAAGAGACAGAGTGTAAAGGAGCGACCCCCTAAAGTCCAAGCCAGGGCCGAAAAGGCGCGGCGAGAGTCTCCTGATATCCTGTACGCGCTCGAAATCTCCAGAAAAGGTTGAAGGAATGGCCACTCGCCGCGATAATTGGCGCTTGCGTACCACTGCGATACCATGTGCAGCACGGCGGCAACGCGAGTCGGTACCGCGGGAGGGGCGGATACTGTGAGAGAGACGACAAACAAGAACGGTCCGTTCGCCGTTCGCAGAGAACACCATCGCAGGTCCGCGCCGGCGAGCAAGAAAGAGCGGTCGCGGGACCGAAAGCCCGACTATGTCCGGAGGCGCAGGAACGCTGCCCTCGCCCTGGTAGCGGTCGTCCTGCTCGTCGCCATAGCCTTCTGGTACTGGGAGGGCACTGGCGAGATTCGCCGCGGGATCCAGGTCGGCGAGGTGGCCGTTGGTGGCATGACCAGGGACGAGGCCCGCGAGGCCGTCGAGCGGCACGCTGCGGAGGCGTTCGAGGAGATCCACTTCGGCGATGGGGTGTTCTCGGTGCCCGGCGAGAAGCTCGGTGTAAAGGTCGACAGCGCCTCGGCCGTGGAGGAGGCCTACTCGATCGGCCGTGAGGGCTGGGTGGGTGATCGCGTCCTCGACGTTCTACGCGCGTACCTCGGGGGGATCCAGATAGACTCCAACGTAGAGTACAGAGAAGTGGCCGCCCGAGGCATCCTGAAGGATGTGGCGCGAGAGTTCAACGAGGTGCCGCAGAACGCCACCTTCCACCTGACCGACGACGGGCAGGTCGAGGTACAGGAGGCCACGCCAGGGCGCGTATTGGACCAGGAAGAGACGCTCTCTAACCTGGATCAGGCGCTCTCGGAGATGAGCACCGAGGTCCCCATCGCCGCGGATTACAAGAGAGCCGAGGTCTCAACGCAAGACGTCCATGGACTCAAGCCGACGGAGATCATCGGGGAGTACCGCACTGACTTCCTCTGGGACTCCAACCCGAGCCGTCAGGCCAACATGAAGCTGGCCGCCGGGGCTGTTAACAACACGCTCTTGGCACCGGGGGAGGTGTTCTCGTTCAACGAGTTGACCTCGGATCTGGACTACGCGTCCGCGAAGACCTTCTCGGACGGCGGCGTAGCTTACGCCGATGGGGGAGGCCTCTGCCAAGTCTCCTCGACCCTCTACATGGCGGCCCAATACGCGGGGCTCGAGATCGTTGAGCGCCACCCGCACTACGCCGTGCTGCCCTACATAAAGCCGGGCTTCGACGCGACCGTGTGGTTCGGCGAGCCCGGGACCGGATGGGGAGAGCAGGACATGAAGTTCAGGAACAACACAGACGCGTACATCCTCGTCCGGGAGTGGGTGGACGAGAAGGGATTCCTCAACGCCGAGATCCGCGGCCAGCCCACAGGCAAGAAGATCGAGATGCACACCGAGAAAATCTTCGAGAGACCCCAGGTGGGGATCAAGTGGGCCACCTACAAGACAGTGAAGAAGGACGGGAAGGTGATCTTCGACGGCCTCATACACGACTACATATACGCCTACAACCCGCCAGCCCCCGAGGGTGGACCGCACTACGATACCAGCATCCCGCGGGTCTCGGGGTGGAGCGATCCCACCAACACCACCGGATGGAATAGCCCCCACTAGAAGCGCTGCGGGAACGATCTAGCCATCTCTCTGGAAGCCGTGATGCCACACCGTCAGACCGGAGCACACATTAGCCCAGCGTCCCGGGAGACCCGTTGAACTTTTGGTCTCGCCGGAAGATGTTCCAGGCCCGTCGCCGTCGCCGACGGAATCGGTTCGCCGTCCTCTTGGTGGTGGTAGTTCTGGCGGCGGGTGCGGCGTACGGCGCGAGCTACGCCTCGAGCGGCGCCTTGGGCGGAGAGGGCGGGGGGGAGCCCTCGCGGTATGAGAGGGTGCTGCGGGCTGAATCGGGGGGAAGCCCCGAGGAGCCCGTCCCGGGAGCCGCCGTAAAGACGCCGGAGGGCGCCGCCTACTGGAGTGTGGCCTCCGAGCTTCCGGGGGTGAGCCCCGAGAGCGTTCGGGCCGTCTACCACAGCAAGCTGAACCAGTCGTGGGCCTCCGTGCACATCATTCCATCGGGTGAGAGGAAGCCCTTTGTCGTCTTTGTCCAGCGAGATGGCGACTCGTGGGAGGCAAGGAAGTCGCTCCGCGCCGACGAGGCGGATTACGCCAAGAACGAGGTGGTCCCGCTTGCCGAGGTGCCAAAGGACCTCGTGCAGTACATCTACCCCGAGAACGTATTCGT